>NZ_JBSGEL010000004.1:0-204408 GCF_053602875.1 Kitasatospora sp. NPDC004289
GCATTCCGGCCTGCATCGCCAGTGCCCGCCGCGCCGTCAACGAGATGTTGACCCCGGAGACCGGGGCGTCCGTCAGGGAAGGGAGAATGGGCGCATGAGTGAGTCGACCGAACAGCCCGTGAAGAAGAAGGCCCGCGACCTCAACCAGGTCATCCGCTACACCATGTGGTCGGTGTTCAAGCTCAAGAGCGAGCTGCCCGAGGACCGCGCCGCGCTGGCCGCCGAGGTGCAGGAGCTGTTCGACCAGCTCGACGCCAAGGACGTGACGGTGCGCGGCAGTTACGACGTCTCGGGCCTGCGCGCCGACGCCGACCTGATGATCTGGTGGCACGCGGAGAGCTCGGACGACCTCCAGGAGGCGTACAACCGCTTCCGCCGCACCGGCCTGGGCCGGCACCTGGAGCCGGTCTGGTCGAACATGGCCCTGCACCGCCCGGCCGAGTTCAACAAGTCCCACATCCCGGCCTTCCTGGCCGACGAGCAGCCGCGCGAGTACGTCTGCGTGTACCCGTTCGTCCGCTCCTACGAGTGGTACCTGCTCCCCGACGAGGAGCGCCGGGGCATGCTCGCCGAGCACGGCAAGATGGCCCGCGGCTACCCGGACGTCCGGGCCAACACGGTGGCCTCCTTCGCCCTCGGCGACTACGAGTGGCTGCTCGCCTTCGAGGCGGACGAGCTGCACCGGATCGTGGACCTGATGCGCGACCTGCGCCCGTCCCGGGCCCGGCTGCACGTCCGCGAGGAGGTGCCGTTCTACACCGGCCGCCGCAAGCCGATCGCGGAGCTGCTGAACGGCCTCGCCTGAGCACGGCGAACGCCTGAGCGCCGCGCACGCCTGAGCGCCGCGCACGCCCGAGGGGCCCACCACCGGTGGGCCCCTCGGGCGTTCCGTCAGTAGCGCAGCGCCGCCCGCAGCCGGGCGTCCGGCAGGGCGGCCGGGCCGACCACCGCGACGGCGGTGAGCACCGCGTCGTCGGTGGGGGAGGCGCCCAGTGCCTGTCGGGGGACGTGCACCGCGGCCAGCACGTCCCGCCCGGCCGGGCTGGCCCAGCGGGTGTAGGGGTGGACGTCGACCCGGGCCATCAGCAGGGTGCCGCTGGTGAGGATCAGGGGCAGCGAGAACCAGGCCACCGCCGAGCCGGCGTCCCCGGTGCCGGGCGCGGACAGCGCCAGCGCGCCGCCCAGCAGCACCACCGAGAGCACCAGCGCCTGCCGCACCTGACGCACCGCCAGCGAGGTGCTCTCCCGCACCACCGCCGGGGTGGCCAGGCCAGCCTGCACCAGTCGGCCGCCGATCTCCAGCACCGCCGGGTGGTGGGCCAGCCCGCTGCGCAGCTTCCCGGTCGGGCACTGCCCCTCCGGGCCGATCTCCTCGATCAGCGCCCGCTCCAGCCGGGTCCGCCCGTGCGGGTCGACCACCGAGGTGAAGCCGGTGTGCGCCAGGTGCAGCCGCCCGCGCGCGGCCATCAGCACGAGGGCCAGCTCCACCACCCGGGTCGGCCCGCCGGCCAGGTAGGCGGTCTCGTAGAGGCCGACCCCGAGCGGTTCGGCGGGGCGTGGCCGGGCGGGCCCGGCCAGCGAATCGGCGGTGGCTGCGGCCCGGACCAGCCGCAGGCAGGAGAGCACGGCCGCGAGCAGGGCTGGGAGGAGCAGGAGCAACCACATGGGTTTCGTTCTAGACCTGGTCGCGCCGCCCGTGGAACGGGTTTCGGGATCGCGATACCGAACTGTGACACTCCGTCGGTTTCACCACCCGCGCACGCCCCCTGCACGGAGCAACCGCAGGTCAGCGCTGGGTGATGGACCCCTGCTCGATCTGCTGGATCAGCCGCTTGAGCTGGGTGACCTCGTCCTGGAGGGCGCGGGTGCCGGCCGGTGTGAGGGAGAGCCAGGTGCGGCCGCGCCGGCCCTCGTAGCCCTTCTCGATCTCGACCAGCCCGGCCCTCTCCAGCACGGTGAGGTGCTGGCTGAGGTTGCCGGCCGTGAGGCCGAGCGCGGTGCGCAGGAAGCCGAACTCCACCCGGCGGGCCTGGTGGGCGACGGTGAGGATGCCGAGCCGGACGCGCTGGTGGACGACGTCGTCCAGGGCGGTGACGGGGTGCTGGTCGGCCGGGCGGGCCGTGGCGTCCCGGTCATCGGGGCCGCACGGGCCGTACGGGTCGGTCGGGTCGTTCGGGCCGGTCATGCGGTGTCACGTCCGCGGCGCCGCTCGGCCAGGCCGAAGCCGAGCGCGGCGAGCAGCAGGAGCAGGCCCGGGAGGGCGAGGCGGGGGAGCGAGGCCCACGGCGAGGTGGCCGGGATGCCGGCCCAGCTGGTGTCCGGCCGCGTCAGTTCGACGGCCAGGTAGAGGGCGGTGAACAGCAGCAGGGCGCGGCTGCGCTCCACCCGGCACAGCACCAGCAGGGGGATCCCGATGGTGACCGCGGTCCCGGTGAGCCGGGCGAGCAGGTCCGCCGCGACGGAGCCCTGGGCGAGGCTGATCCCCCAGAGGTCGACCGGCTCGCCGGGGCCCGGCATCCCGTGCCGGGTGCTCCAGAACTCGGTGGCACCGACCAGCAGGAGCAGGGCGGCCCCGGTGAGGACGTACGGCCGGACCGTGGTGCCGACGCCGCGTCGGCGGGCCCGGTGGAGGTAGAAGGCGGCGGTGGCGGTGTAGACGAGGGCGAACCCGATCAGCCAGTAGGCCGGCGAGCCCTGCGAGACCAGGGTGCAGTCGCCACCGGGGCCGGGGGCGTCCGGCCCGCACGGGACGGCCCGCACGCTCTGGGTGAGGCGGTTGACCGCGATCCCGCCGAGCACCAGCAGGCCGAGCAGGAGGAGGGGGAACCAGGTGCCGCGCTGGGCGGCCCGGACGCGCCGGGTCAGGTCACCGAGGGCGGCGAGGACGTCGTGGGGGGTGCCGTTCGAGGGCACCGCGGAGTCTGCCATGCCATCAGGTTTGCATGGCAAACCGAACGGCGGCAAGGGTCCTGCGGAGTCCTCCACCAACGGACCGTGACGTTCCGTCAGCCGCCGCCCCCGCCCCCGGAGCTGTCGCCGCCGCCCCAGGAGCCGCCGCCGTCGCCGCCCCAGGAGCCGGACCCCCCGCCGTCGTGGCCGGACCAGGAGCCCGAGTCCGCCCAGGAGCCGAATCCGCCGTCGTGCCCGCCGGCGTGGCTGCCGCCGGGGTCGGACCAGGAGCCGTCCGCAGCGCCTGTGGAGGGGTCGGCCGTGTACCAGTCGTAGAGCGTCAACTCCCCCACCGCATAGGTGAGATCGGTCGCTCCGAGGCCGGCCCCGGCGGCCCCGCCGGCCACGGCGGGCCCGGCGGCGGCCCGCAGCCGCTCCAGCAGGGAGCGCCCGGAGGGGGTGAGCGCGGAGGGGCCGGGGGCGGTGGCCCGGCGCCAGAGGGCGCCCAGGGCGAGTAGCAGGACGAAGCCGCCCAGGGTCGGCAGCACCGGGTGGTGCGCCAGCAGCAGCCGCACCCAGGCGGCCGCCCCGAGCAGGGCGCCCAGGGCGAGCGCGGCCGTCAGGGCACGCCGGGCCCGGACCGCCGCCCGCAGCGGCCGGGGGTCGTGCAGCAGCCCGCGCTCGACCAGGCGGGCGCCCACCCGGCGCACCGGGTGACTGGCCGTCAGGGCCCGCCGCAGCGGGACCGCGCGGGCCCGTCCGCTCGGCCCGGCCTGCCGGACCAGCTCCGCCTCGACCGGGTCCCCCGAGCGCCGGCGGAGCACGGTGAGCCGCCCGTCCGGGGAGATCTCCAGCCGGCCGTCGTCCCGCATCCGGATGATCACGGTGTCGGCCACCAGGGCGGGCCCGCCCAGCAGGTGCGCCAGCTCCAGCTCGGAGAGCTCGGCCTTCAGGCGCCGGGTCGGCACGCGCTTGCGCCCCAGCCGGACCCTGGCCGCAGTGGCCCGCAGGCCGGTGACCGCCACCAGGGCGGTGGCGGCGAGCAGTTCGGCGTACGGCAGCGTCCCGGCCACCTCAGCTGCCCCCGCATCCGCCACCGCCGCCGCAGCTGCTCCCGCAGCTGCTGGAGGAGGAGGATCCGCAGCTCGACGAGGACGAGGAGCCGCAGCTGCTGCTGCTCGACGAGCCGCAGCTGTTGGACGAGGAGGACCCGCAGCTGCTGGAGGAGGATCCGCAGCTCGACGAGGGGGTGTCCGGCGAGGAGCTGGAGCACCAGACGTAGCCGCTGGAGTCGGAGGAGGAGCCCGAGGAGGTGGTGGTGGAGGTCCTGGTCATCGCCTGCTGGGCGGCCAGGGCCTGCCGCAGCTCCAGGTCCTCCAGGGAGTCCAGGCCGTCCACCGCGACCGCGCCGAGCAGCAGCGCCCCGCCGAACACGGCGGCGTCGTGCGGTTGCCAGGGGCTGCCGGTGCGGATCAGCTCCAGCTGGCGGACGCCGGCCGGGGTGATCCGGGCCCGCTCGGGCTTGCTGACGGCCAGCCAGAACAGGCCCACCATCAGCAGGCCGAGGAAGGGGAAGAACGGGGCGGAGCGGGAGCCCTGCTCGGCCGCCGAGAGCCCGAGCCAGCCGATCGCGGCCAGGACGCCGAGGCCGATCACCACCAGCTGGACGAACCAGAACAGCCGCCGGGCGCCCATCGCCTTCCTGAACAGGTCGGGACGCCGCATCAGCCCGCGGGCGGCCAGGCCGTCGCCGATCCGCTGGACGTGCTCGCTCCGGGCCAGCTCGCGGCGCACGGTCGAGAGGTCGGTGCGGCCGGAGGAGCCGGCCACGGTGATCAGGACGGCCTCGACCGCGTCCCGGGCGTTCCGGTCGGTGACCGTGACCTGGCCGGAGCGGGAGACGATCAGCCGTCCCTCCTGCTGCATCCGGACGATCACGGTGTCGACCACCCGGGTCGGGCCGCCGGCCAGGAAGGCGGCGTCCAGCAGCGGCTGGCCCCGGCCCGGCAGCCCCTGCGGCTGGGGCACCCGGCGCATCCGGCGCAGACGGTTCTGGGCGTTGCACCCCGCGAGCAGCTGGGCTGCGGCGGCGATGCCGAACTCGGCGTACCACATGATGGGATCCCCCGTACGTGAAGTTTGAGCGTTCAGTTGCACCAGGGGCGCGGGGAACTGCGCGAAGCGGAAGGCGGACCAGTGCTAGATCGGGGCATGCGAGCCAGGTGCACGTGCTGCCGTTCCCCCGCGCGCAGTTCCTCGCGCCCCCGGGGTAGCCACTTACACCAGCCGAACCGATTGCCGGGCGGGCCTCAGCGCCACCAGCGGCGTCGGGACGGTCCGGCGGGTCGGAGCAGGCGTTCCAGGGCGGGCCGCCAGGCAGCCTGCGGTTCGGCGGCCAGCGCCCATTCGGCGAAGGCCCGGGCGTCGGCCCGGTAGCCGCCGGTCATCGGGCGGCTCTCGGCGTACCGGAGGAAGAGCCGGCCGTACTCGTGGCCGAGCAGCCGCTCCAGCTCCGGCTCCACCCGGGCCACGGTGTCCCGCCGCTTGTGCAGCAGGCCCCGGGCCTGGGTGCGGACCTGACCCTCGTCGAAACCGGCCGGCACCGGGGCGCCGGCCAGCAGGGCGTCGAGCAACTCGCCCTGCTTGCGGGCGAGTTCGGCCCGGGCCAGGACCAGGGCCGGGTCGGCGCCGTGCTCCGGACCGGTGCCGGGGCCCTGGGCGGCCCCGGGCCGGACGAGGTACTCGTACTGCTCAGACATGGTGCGGTTCCCCCTCCAACACCTCGCGGATCGCGTCGAGTTCGCCCGCCAGCTCGGCGGGCGGCGGGAAGTTCTCGTCCCGCTCCAGCAGCACGCCCGGCGGTACCGCCCTGGCGCGCAGTTCGGCCAGCACCTCCAGCACCGGGGCGGTCACCGGGTGGGCGTGGGTGTCGTGCCAGACCCCGTCCCGCTCGATCCCGCCCGCCACGTGCACGTAGGCCAGCGCCTCCAGCGGCAGCCGGTCGAGCTCGGCGGCCACGTCCAGACCCAGGTTGACCCGGTTGGTGTGCAGGTTGGCCACGTCGACCAGCAGCCGCACCCCGGTCCGCTCGACCAGCTCGGCGAGGAACTCGCCCTCGCTCAACTCGTCGTCCGGCCAGGCCAGATGGGCCGCGATGTTCTCCAGTGCCAGTGGCACCGGAAGCTCCTGCTGGGCGATCCGGACGTTCTCCGCGATCACCCGCAGCGCGTCCCGGGAGCGCGGCACCGGCAGCAGGTGCCCGGCCTCCCGGCCACCGGCCCGGACGAACGCCAGGTGTTCGGTGACCAGCGGCGAGCCGAGCGCCTCGGCGGTCAGCGCCAGCCGCTCCAGCCGGGTGCGGTCCGGCAGGTCCGCCCCGCCCAGGCCCAGTGCCACGCCGTGCGGCACCACCCGGACGCCGCGCTCGCGCAGCACCGTCAGGGAGGGCGGCAGCTCCCCGGCCCGGAGCTCGTCCGGGCAGAGGTTCTCCGCCACCACCTCGACCCAGTCCAGGCCGGGCAGCCGCTCGACGACGGTGTCGATCTCGGGGCGCCAGCCCACGCCGACCCCGAGCCGGGGGAGCGTCGTTGCGGTGGAATTCATCGTGATCCGCCCCCTTCGGAGGGCCGCGCCGAGAGCCGGCGTCTGGTGGATTCAGGTCGGTCCGGCGGCTTCCTCGCGCGCTGTCCCGCTGCCTGAGGATGTATCCCGCCGGGGCGGCTGCCAACCCGCCTCCGGTATTCTCAGAGCTGAACTTGAGCTTTCCGGCACCGGGGGGAATTTCAGTGGACCGCAGGTGACGGGAAGACTAGCGTCGGCGGTCTATGACGATGATCATCCGTGACTTCCGCCCCGACGACGCCGAGGCCGCCGCCGCCTCCTACAGCGCCGGCCGCCCGCACCTGGTGATGTCCCCGAAGGCGGTGCGCCACCTGGTGGAGAGCGCCGCGCCGGAGCAGCACTACCGGCTGCTGGTCGCCGAGCTGGACGGCGAGGTGGTGGCCTCCGGACGGGTCGGCCTGCACGCCTCCTCCTCGACCAAGGGCCAGGGTTTCGCCAACCTGAGCGTCAACCCCGGGGCCCGGGGCCGGGGAGTCGCCACCGCGATGCTGGCGGAGGCGGAGCGGCACCTGGCCCGGCACGGGGCCACCGTGATCCGCGCCTGGGTGGACGACGAGCCCTCCGCGACGGCCTTCGCCGAGCGGCACGGCTACCGGAAGGGCCGGGGCGCCCAGTTCGCCCACCTCGCGCTGACTGCCGCGCTGCCGCCGGTGCCCGCGCTGCCCGAGGACGTCACGCTGGCCACCGCCGCCGACTTCCTGGCCGACCCGTACCCGCTCTACCGGGTGGACGTCGACGGCACCCTGGACGAGCCGGGTGACGTGGACCTGGACGACTACTCCTACGAGGACTGGCTGGCCGAGGTCTGGGAGCGTCCGGACCTGGACCGCGAGCTCACCACGGTCGTGCTGGTGGACGGCGAACCGGCCGCGTTCAGCGCGGTGCAGACCGACGGCGGCACCCGCTACTGGTCGGCCTTCACCACCACCGCCGCCGCCCACCGGGGCCGTGGCCTGGCCACCCTGGCCAAGACCGACTCGCTGCACCGCGCGCTGGCCCGGGGCATCACCGACGCCTACACCAGCAACGACGCGACCAACGCGCCGATGCTGGCCATCAACGAGCGGCTCGGGTACCGGCGTTGCGCCGGCGAGTGGTCCTACACCAAGGAGCTGCGGGGCTGACTCAGCCCACGTCCACGCCGTGGGCCCGGGCCAGCCCGGCCAGCCCGTCGGACCAGCCCTGCCCCACGGCGCGCAGCTTCCACTCGCCGCGGTGGCGGTAGAACTCGGCGACCAGCATCGCCGAGACGCCCGGCTCGGCCGGGGGCTCGAAGGACCAGGAGTTGCCGTCCGCGGCCCGCACCTCCAGCTCGGCCCGGCCGAGTTCGGCGCAGGTGCTGGTGGAGTCGGCGTCCATGTTCACCGAGACCGCGACCCGCTGCACCGCTCCCGGAAGCCCGGGCAGCCGGACCAGCGCCGCCTCGGTGAGCAGCCCGTCCGCGCCGCGCTCCTTCGGACGGAGCGTCACCGCGCCGCCCTCGGCGGTGGGTTGGTGGTAGAAGACGAAGTCCTCGTCGCCGCGGACCGTGCCGTCCTCGGTGAGCAGCAGCAGCGTCAGGTCGGCCTCCGGGCCGGTGGAGGCGAAGCGCACCGAGAGCTCGGACAGGCCGGCGGCGGGCAGCACCACGTTCTGACCCGGGCTCAGGGCGGTGGCCTGCGGCACGGGCAGCACCCGGGTCCGGTCCTCCGGCGGCCGCGGCCGGTCCGGGTTCTCGCGCGGCAGCACCTGGGTGGCGTCCTCGCTGCCGGCGGTCACCGGCGGGTGCGTCGGACGGGGCGGGACCGCCGGGGCCGCCGGGGCCTCGGGCCCGCCGCCGAGGCGGCCGGGCAGGCCCTGCTCGTGCAGCAGCGCGAGCAGCATCGGCCCGTCCACCAGGGTCAGCGGCTTGCCCTCCACCCAGCGGTGCGAATCCGGGCCGAACCCGGCCGTGGTGACCAGGATCCCCTTCTTCGCCCCGTGGTGGACCCGGGTCGCGTCCAGGTCCCGCACCGCGGTCGGGTCCACCGTGCGGCGGTAGCGCTTGGCCTGGATCACGATCAGCCCGCCCGTCACCGGGTCCGGGTCCTCGGCGATCACGTCCACGCCCTGGTCCCCGCTGCGCGCGGTGGTGCGGGTGGTGAGGCCCCGCCGCCGGAACAGCTCGGCGACCAGCTCCTCGAACTCCAGCGGGTCCATGGTGAACAGGTCGGGGCCGTCCGCTCCGGCGGGCGGCGCCTGGTACGTCCCGACCTGCCCCGCCAGCCGTTCGGTGCGCACCTGCTCCAGCTTCTCCGGCTTGGCCGACAGCCGCCCGCGCAGCCCGTCCACCAGGCAGTCCAGGGGCTCCACCCGGTCCAGCGCGACCGCCCGGAACTCCTCCTGGCGGACCGTCACCGCGGCCAGGTACCGCTGCTCCAGCCGGCCGCTGGCCGGGTCGGCGCCCTCCACGTAGCCGTTCACCACCACCGAGGCCAGCAGCCCGCGCTGGTCGGCCCCGAACACCTCGGCCAGCACCCGCAGCACGCACTGGGCCAGCAACTCCCGGTAGAGCGACTTCCGTTCGGTGGCCGAGCGGGACACCTCGGACTCCCGGTCCTCGGCCTTCACGTACCGCACCCGGGCCACCGCCGGGACCACCTCGAAGCCCGGCAGCTCCCAGTCCACCACCAGCTGACGGGCCGCCGCGTCCCAGGCCACCTCGCAGTCGCGCGGGAACTCCTCCGGCCAGTCCGAACGGCTCCGCAGCGCCGTCTCGAACAGGTCCGCCACCGCCTCCGCCGACCCGGCGTCCAACTCCGCCGCCAGCCGCGCGGCCTGGCCCGCCCGGTCGGCGGCCAGCCGGTGGTTCTCCGCGACCCAGGCGTCGTACTGCGCCCGGTACGCCGCCAGGTGGTGCAGCCGCTCGCCCTCCGCCCGCTGGGCGGCGTGCCAGTCGTACTCGAACCGGGAGCGGGCCTGCGCGGCCTGCGCGTCCCACTGCGCCCGGGTCGCCGGGTTGAACGCCTGCGGCCCGGTCAGCGGCGGCACCAGGTAGCGGTTCTGGTCCGGCATCGGCACCGGCCGTCCCAGCGGCCCCGGGTCGAACGGCGGTGGCTGGAACGCCCCCTGAGCATCCGTCAGCCGGAAGGCCCGCCCCGACAGCCCCCGCGCCAGCACCCCGCGCAGCTCCGCCACCTGCTCGTCCAACTCGGCCGTCCGCCGCGCCGCGTCCGCCTCCCGGCCCTGGTGGTACGCCTTCAGCGCCTCGCGCTCCCCCTGCGCCGCGGCCCGCTGCGCCTCCCGCTGCTCCCGCTCGAACCGCCGCTGCGCCGCCACCGCCGCACGGCGCTGCTCCTCCTGGCGGCGGGCCTGCTGCCGCTGCGCCTCCGCGATCATCGCCAACATCCCGGAGCCGCCTCGCCTGGCCATTCCCGTCCCCTCCCACCGACCCGAACGATCAAGTCTGGCACGCCTCCGGGGCCACGCCCACCCCCGGGATCCGTGCACGTCCGACGGGCCGGGCGGCCCCGTGCCGGTGGGGCCCGCGCAGCACGGAACCCCTGCGGGAGGCTCCGTCGTGCGAGCCTCCCGCAGGGGTTCCGGTGGGGTGCGGCTACTCCGCGGGGCGGAGCGTCAGGGAGATGCTGTTGATGCAGTAGCGCTGGTCGGTCGGGGTGCCGTAGCCCTCGCCCTCGAAGACGTGGCCGAGGTGTCCGCCGCAGGTGGCGCAGCGGACCTCGACCCGCTTCATGCCCATCGAGGTGTCCTCGATGTACTGGACCCGGTCCTCGGCCAGCGGGGCGTAGTAGGACGGCCAGCCGCAGTGGCTGTCGAACTTGGTCTCGCTGCTGAACAGTTCGGCTCCGCAGGCACGGCAGGAGTACACGCCGACCGTCTTGGTGTCGGTGTACTCGCCGACGAACGGGCGCTCGGTGCCGGCCTCGCGGAGCACGTGGTACTCCTCGGGGCTGAGCTGCTCGCGCCACTCGGCCTCGGTCTTCTCGATCTCGTAGCTCACGGGTCTCTCCTCCTGGAGGGTTCAGGCAGAGGGTGCAACACCGGCGAGCCGAGAAACGATCTCCGGCCCGAGGTCGGTCACGTCGCCCGCGCCCATGGTGAGCACCAGGTCGCCCGGCCGCGCCAGCGAGGCGAGCACCGCCGGAGCGTCCGCGAACACGTGCTCGGCCCGGACGTCGGCGCCCGCCCGGCGGGCCGCGTCGATGATCAGCTCGCTGGTGACGCCGGGGACCGGGTCCTCGCGGGCGGGGTAGATGTCGAGGACGACGGAGGCGTCGGCCAGCGCCAGCGCCTGCCCCATCTCCTCGGAGAGCTGCTGGGTGCGGGAGAACAGGTGGGGCTGGAAGACCACCAGCACCCGGCCCTCGGCGGCCTCCCGGATCGCCTCCAGGTCGGCGGTCATCTCGGTCGGGTGGTGGGCGTAGGAGTCGATCACCTGGACCCCGCCGGCCTCGCCCTTGAGCTGCAGCCGGCGCTTGACGCCGGTGTAGGAGCCGAGCGCCTTGGCCAGGTCCGCGGCCGGGACGCCGAGGGCGACGCCGGCGGCCAGCGCGGCCACCGCGTTGTGCGCGTAGTGGCGGCCGGGCACGGAGACGGTGAAGGTCAGCTCGGTGCCGTCCAGGAGGACCGTCACCTCGCTGGTCATGCCGTGCGGCGTGACGGCCAGCACCCGGATGTCGGCGTCCTCGGCCTCGCCGTAGGTGACCACCCGCAGGCCGTCGCGGCCGCGGACCCGGCCGGTGAGCTCGCGGGCGCCGTCCTGGTCGGCCGAGACGACCAGGGTGCCGCCGGGCACGATCCGGCCGACGAAGGTCTCGAAGGACTCGTGGATCTCGTCCATGGAGGCGTAGTTGGCGTGGTGGTCCAGCTCCACGTTGAGGACGATGGCGACCTCGGGCGCGTACTTGTGGAAGCTGCGGTCGCTCTCGTCCGCCTCGGCGACGAAGATCTCGCCGGCGCCGTGGTGGGCGTTGGAGCCCGGGGCGTCCAGGTCGCCGCCGATCGCGTACGAGGGCTCCAGACCGAGCTCGCCGAGCGAGACGGCGAGCATCGAGGTCGTGGTGGTCTTGCCGTGGGTGCCCGCCACCGCCAGCGCGCGGCGGCCGCCCATCAGGGCGGCCAGCGCGTCGGAGCGGTGCACCACCGGGACGCCGCGCTCGCGGGCGGCCGCCAGCTCGGGGTTGTCGGCCCGGATCGCGCTGGAGACCACCACGCTGCTCACCCCGGCGGGCAGGTTCTCGGCCGCGTGACCGACCGCGACGCTGGCGCCGAGCGCGCGCAGCGCCCGCACGGTCTCGGAGTCCTTGGAATCGCTGCCGGAGACCCGGGCGCCGCGCACCGCGAGGATCTTCGCCAGGCCGGACATCCCCGCGCCACCGATGCCGATGAAGTGCGGGGCGTGCAGGTCGTGCGCGGCGTCGTTCAAGGAGTGCTCCGTCGTACCTCGGTGCTGTCAGGGGCAAGGACGATTCTGCCCTAACTCAGGCGCCGCCCCGTGCGGGCTCAGGAGTCGCTGGCGAACAGCTTGAGCACCGGCACGCCCACCTTGTGCCGGGCCTGCGAGGCCCAGTCGCGGTGGAAGAACTCCTCCACGAAGTGAGGCGACGTCAGGACCAGTACCTCGTCGGCGGAGTGCTCCTCGACCACCTCGCGCAGCCGGTCCAGCGGATCCTCCTCGACCACCTCGCCGACCGCTTCGGCCCCGGCCCGCTGGAGGTGGCGCAGGCTGTGCTGGAGCGATTCGCCCGCCAGGGTGGGGGCCTCCTGCTCCTCGTGCTCGTGCACCGCCTTCTCCAGGTGGCCGAGGGCCACGTCGTCGAGGGCGCGCAGCAGTTCGCCCTGCTTGCCGCGCGGCTGGATCAGGACGACGAAGGAGACCTCCTCCTCGCCGTGGAGCGTGGTGACCAGCTCCACGTCGGCGTCGGAGAGCGCCTTCTCGATCATCAGTACGGTCTTGAACACGTGCGTCCCTTCGCAGGTGCAGGCCCCCGGGCGGTGTCCCTTCCCGACTCCCATAGTGCCCGGAGGATGCTTTCCTCACGCTGCACACGCGCCACATGGGCCACGGTGCGATTCGGATCACTGCGGGGTGGGGGAGGGGCCTTCCAGCCGCAGGTAGCGGCTGAAGAGGAAACCTTTCTCCTCGATCAATGAGAGCAGCCGCATCGACTGCGTGTCAGACATTTCCGCATTGTGGAGGATTCGTGGCGCGTCGCCGCCGGTGAGCAGGGGGGCCAGCGAGAGGCAGAGTTCGTCCACCAGCCCGGCCGCCGTCAGCTGCCCGAGCAGCCGGGGGCCGCCCTCGGTGAGCTGCCTGGTCCAGCCCCGCGCGGTCAGCTCCTGCTGAGCCAGCGTCAGGTCCACGTCGCCCTTCCCGGCCACGATCAGGTCGGCCACCCGGGCCACCGCCGCGCGGGCCTCGGCGGGGGAGTCCTCGGTGGTGACCACCACCGTCCGGACCAGCGGCTCGGTGAACAGCGGGGCGGAGAGCGCCAGGCCCAGGCTCCGGCTGACGACCGCGATCGCCGGGGCGGGCTCCTGCCCCGCCGCCGCCCGGGCCGCCGCGAACTCCCCGCGCGCCCGGGCCGGCCGGTACCCCTCGGAACGGACCGTCTCGGCCCCCACCAGCACCACGTCGCTCAGCGCCCGCAGCACCCCGAAGATCCGCTTGTCGGCGTCTCCGGAAAGCCCCTCCGAGACGCCGTCCAGCCTGGCCCCGCCGTCCAGCCCGGAGACCATGTTGGCCCGCAGCCAGGGGCGGCCGCGGTTCACCTGGTCGGGGTACGCGTAGACCTCGGCGAGCGCCTCCAGGGAGTGGAGGTCCTCGTACCTGACGCCGTTCGGGCTGATCAGCTGCTGCATGAGGTCGAGTCTTCCACGGCCGGTACCCTCTACTAACGTGCCCGCAGCCTCCCGCCCCGATGCCATAGCGACCGACGCCCCGACCGCCGCTCCGATCGCGCTCACCTCCCGCCGGCCGGTCGTCCCGGCCGAGCGCCTGGTCGCCGAGATGGTGCCGCCGCCGCGCTTCGCCGACGTGAGCTTCGGCAGTTACAACCCGGACCCGACGCAGCCCAGCCAGTACGAGGCCGTCCAGGTCCTGGAGGAGTTCGCGGCGGGCATCCAGGCGGCCAGCGCTCCGGCGAAGAAGGGCTGGTTCCGCCGCTCCGCCCCCGCGCCCACCGGCCCGGCCGGCGTCTACCTCGACGGCGGTTACGGCGTCGGCAAGACCCACCTGCTGGCCTCGCTCTGGCACGCCACCCCCGGGCCCAAGTCCTTCGGCACCTTCGTCGAGCTGACCAACCTGGTCGGCGCCCTCGGCTTCCAGACCGCCGTCCAGACCCTCTCCACCCACCGGCTGCTCTGCATCGACGAGTTCGAGCTCGACGACCCGGGCGACACGGTGCTGGTCTCCACGCTGCTCAGCCGCCTGGTCGAGAACGGCGTCAAGCTCTGCGCCACCTCCAACACCCTGCCCGAGAAGCTCGGCGAGGGCCGCTTCGCCGCCGCGGACTTCCTCCGCGAGATCCAGGGCCTCTCCGCACACTTCCGCCCGCTGCGGATCGACGGCCAGGACTACCGTCACCGCGGCCTCCCGGACGCCCCGCCGCCGTACTCGGACGAGGCCGTCACCGCGCGGGCCGGGGAGACGCCGGGGGCGGCGCTCGACGACTTCGACGCGCTGCTGGAGCACCTGAAGGTCGTCCACCCCAGCCGCTACGGCGCGCTGCTCGACGACGTCCAGGCGGTCTTCCTGCGCGGCGTGCACCAGGTCGACGACCAGTCCACCGCTCTGCGGCTGGTGGTGCTCGCCGACCGGATGTACGACCGGGAGCTGCCGATCACGGCCTCCGGCCTGCCGTTCGACCAGGTCTTCCCGGAGGAGCTGCTGCGCGGCGGCTACCGCAAGAAGTACCTCCGGGCGATCTCCCGGCTGGTCGCGCTGGCCCGCGACAGCGCGGCGTAGCTCCCGCAGGGGACTCGGCGTAGGCAGGCGGCGCGGAAGGGCAGGCGCTCAGGGGCGCGGGGAACTGCGCGCGGGGGAACGGCAGCACGTGCAACTGGCTCGCCTGCCCCGATCTGGCCCTGGTCCGCCTTCCGTACTCGCGCAGTTCCTCGCGCCCCTGAGCACTTGCCCTACCGGGCGGCCGTCGTCAGGCGCAGAGTTGGCTGGCCGTCACCGGTTGGAGGCCGAGGCGGTGGAGGCCGTCGAGGAGGCCGGGGAGGGCGTCGACGGTGCCCTGGTGGCCCATGTGGAGGGCGACGACGGAGCCGCTGCGGACGGAGCGGAGCAGGCGGCGCTGGAGCAGGTCGGCGCCGGGATCGGCGTAGTCGTGCGGGTCGACGTCGAAGGACAGGCAGTGCTCGTAGCCGACCAGCCGGGCCTGTTCGCGGACCACCCGGCTGGCGTACTGCGCGGCGGAGGGCCGGAACCACCGCCCGATCGAGCCCGTCAGCCGGCGCAGCCGGTCCGCGCACTCGGCGATCTCCGCGTGCACCTGATCCGGCGTCAGCGCGTTGAGGTCCCGGTGGTTCTGGGTGTGGTTGCCGAGCTCGTGGCCGCCCCGCAGTATCCGCTCGGCCATCTGGGGCTGCTGGTCCAGCCAGCGGCCCACCGCCAGCACGGTGAGCTTGACGCCGTGCGCCTCGGCCCGTTCCAGGAGGGCGGTGGCCTGGGCCGGGTCGCCCTCGCCGTGGAAGGTCAGGGCGATCTCGGAGCGGGTGCGCGGCCCGTTGACCACCTCCACCGGGGTGCCCGGCGCCAGCGGGGCGAAGGCCGGGACCACCGGCGGGCGGCTGGCCGCGGAGGAGGACGCCGGCGTCGCCGAGGGCACGGGGGTGGGCGTGGGGGAGGGCGGCGGGGAGGCCGGGCCCTCCGCCACCGGGGGCCCGGAGGCGGAGCAGGCGGACAGGGCCCCGAGGGCGGCGGCGGTGGCCAGTCCCGCGGCGGAGCGCAGCACGGTGCGGCGGTCGGCGTTCATCGCGGCCAGCTTAGGGAGCGTGGAACTCCCGTACGACTCGGGTGCGCCGAGCGGACCATCCGGGCCTCGATCGTGAACGAAGCTGACCAGACCAAAAGTTGACGGTCCGTGGCCAAGAGTTGACCACTCTGCGGGAGAGTCGTGGGCCGGACCGCTCCTAGGGTCGGCCCCATGCCCCCTGAGCTGCTGCGCCGGCCCGTGCCCGGCCGTCCCGTGCTGCCCGTCCTCCCGTACCGCAAGCCCACCAAGGGCCGCGACTACTGGGTGCTCGACGACGTGCTGCCCGACGCGGACGAGGTCCGCGCCCGCTGCCTGGCCGTCGAGGAGTGGGAGGAGGGCTACCCGCACAAGCCCGAGGCCTGGCCCGGGCTGCGCGCCATGCCGGCCCTGCTGCCGGACGAGCTGGCCCTGGTCGAGGCGAAGGTCCGCAGGGCCACCGGCGCCTCCCGGATCTGGGCCCTGGGCGAGGCCGAGGGCGGCACCTTCAACCACAACTGCGTCCAGGTGGTCGGCGCGGGGGAGAGCGAACCCCGGCCGCACACCGACTCCCGCGCGCTCTGCCGGTACGCCGCCGTGCTCTACCTCAACCCCACGGTCCCCGCCCGCTGCGGCACCAGCTTCCACCGTCAGAGCCTCCCCGGCGGACGCCTCGGCGGGAACCAGGTCACCGCCCCGCACAACAGCCTGGTCGACGCCCTCGGCACCCGCTACGTCCCCGCCGACTCCTTCACCGAGGACCTCGCCGTCCCGCACCGGTACAACCGGCTGCTGCTCTACACCGCCAACCTGATCCACACCGCCACCGAGTACTGGGGCGCGACCCTGGAGGAGAAGCGGATGACGGCGGTCTTCTTCTGGATGGCGTGACCCGGCGTCGGCTCACTACGGTGCCGGGATGACCACCTCCACCGAACCCTTCCCGTCCCGCCCGCTCCGTGAGGTCCGGGCGGTGTACGTCTGGCAGGTCAGCTGTCCCTCGGACTTCGCGGACGTCACGGTGGACTTCGAGCCCTGGGAGCCGGGCCTGGCCTTCGAGACCGCGCCGGAGGCGGAGGCGCCGGACGGCTGGTCACTGGAGGAGCTGTACGGAGCGGTCGCCGAGGGCGTCCGGGAGGAGCTGGCCGAGCAGGGGCTGGCTCCGGCCGTCGTGGTGGTGCTCCGCCGGCTGCGGGTCCACGAGGTCGACTCCAGCGAGCGCTCCTTCCGCCGGGCGGGCCGGCTGCTGGTCCGCAACGCCTTGGCCGCCCGGCCCTGAGCAGCGAGGCTCGGGGATTGTCGGTGGCTGGTCGTACGGTGGTGGCGTGCGTCCCATCACGAAGATCGAGCGTTCCACGGCGCCCTTCGAGGTCGTCAGCCCCTACCAGCCCAGCGGTGACCAGCCGGCGGCCATCGCCGAGCTGGAGCGCCGCATCCGCGCGGGCGAGAAGGACGTCGTCCTGCTCGGTGCCACCGGCACCGGCAAGTCCGCGACCACCGCGTGGATGATCGAGAAGCTCCAGCGCCCCACCCTGGTGATGGCGCCGAACAAGACGCTCGCGGCCCAGCTGGCCAACGAGTTCCGCGAGCTCCTGCCGAACAACGCGGTCGAGTACTTCGTCTCGTACTACGACTACTACCAGCCCGAGGCCTACGTCCCGCAGACGGACACCTACATCGAGAAGGACTCCTCGATCAACGAGGAGGTCGAGCGCCTGCGCCACTCCGCGACCAACTCGCTGCTCACCCGCCGCGACGTGGTCGTGGTCGCCTCGGTCTCCTGCATCTACGGCCTCGGCACGCCGCAGGAGTACGTCGACCGGATGGCCCAGCTGCACGTCGGCGAGGAGGTCGACCGGGACGCGCTGCTGCGCCGCTTCGTCGACATGCAGTACACCCGCAACGACCTCGCCTTCACCCGCGGCACCTTCCGGGTCCGCGGCGACACCATCGAGATCTTCCCGGTCTACGAGGAGCTGGCGCTCCGGATCGAGATGTTCGGCGACGAGATCGAGGCGCTCTACACGCTGCACCCGCTCACCGGCGAGATCATCAGCCAGAACGAGTCGATGTACGTCTTCCCCGCCTCGCACTACGTGGCCGGCCCCGAGCGCCTGGAGCGCGCGGTGAACGACATCGAGAAGGAGCTGGAGGAGCGGCTCGCCGTGCTGGAGAAGCAGGGCAAGCTGCTGGAGGCCCAGCGGCTGCGGATGCGCACCACCTACGACATCGAGATGCTCCGCCAGATCGGCAGCTGCTCCGGCGTGGAGAACTACTCGATGCACTTCGACGGCCGCGAGCCCGGCTCCCCGCCGAACACGCTGCTCGACTACTTCCCCGACGACTTCCTGCTGGTCATCGACGAGTCGCACGTGACGGTCCCGCAGATCGGCGCGATGTACGAGGGCGACGCCTCCCGCAAGCGCTCGCTGGTCGACCACGGCTTCCGGCTGCCCTCCGCGCTGGACAACCGCCCGCTCAAGTGGGAGGAGTTCCAGGAGCGGATCGGGCAGGCGGTCTACCTCTCGGCCACCCCCGGCAAGTACGAACTGGCCCGGAGCGACGGCGAGGTCCGGCAGATCATCCGCCCGACCGGCCTGATCGACCCCGAGGTGATCGTCAAGCCGACGGAGGGTCAGATCGACGACCTGGTGCACGAGATCCGCAAGCGGATCGAGAAGGACGAGCGGGTCCTGGTCACCACCCTCACCAAGAAGATGTCCGAGGACCTGACGGACTACCTGCTCGGTCTCGACATCCGCGTGCAGTACCTGCACAGCGACGTCGACACCCTGCGCCGGGTCGAGCTGCTCCGCGAGCTGCGGGCCGGCAAGTTCGACGTCCTGGTCGGCATCAACCTGCTCCGCGAGGGCCTCGACCTCCCCGAGGTCTCCCTGGTCGCGATCCTGGACGCGGACAAGGAGGGCTTCCTGCGCTCCGGCACCTCGCTGATCCAGACCATCGGCCGCGCGGCCCGCAACGTCTCCGGCCAGGTCCACATGTACGCGGACCGGATCACCCCCTCGATGGAGCTGGCGATCGAGGAGACCAACCGCCGCCGCGAGGTCCAGCAGGCCTACAACACCGAGCACGGCATCGACCCGCAGCCGCTCCGCAAGAAGATCGGCGACATCCTGGACACCCTCTCCCGCGAGGACCTGGACACCGAGGAGCTGCTCTCCACCGGCTACCGCCAGTCCGGCAAGGGCAAGGCCCCGGTCCCCGCCCTGGGCGCCGACCGCAAGCCCGCCAAGAGCCTTCCCGCGGCCGAACTCGCCGACCTCATCCAGCAGTTCACCGACCGCATGCACGCCGCAGCCGCCGACCTCCAGTTCGAGCTGGCGGCCCGCCTGCGCGACGAGATCGGCGAGCTGAAGAAGGAGCTCCGCCAGATGCGCGAAGCCGGCATGGCGTAGCCGGCCGCCCCGCGGCTCGCCCGGTGCGGCCTGCGGTGTTTGAATCCCGGGATGGACTCCGACACCGCAGGCCCCCGCCCCGTCAGCCTCGCCAAGGGCGACCGGGCCCGGATCTCCCTGGACAAGGGCGACCGCGGGCTGACCGTCACCGCCTCGCTCCGCTGGGACGGCGGCAGCGACGCCCGCCGGGCCCGCGGCGCGGACCTCGACCTCTACGCCCTGTACGTCCCGGCCGACGCCGTGGCGCCGACCGGGGCGCACCCGCCCGGGTACGTCTTCCCGCAGCTGGAGCGCGGCCTGTTCGGGGCGAAGGACAAGGCTGCGGCCGCCGCGCAGAAGGCGGAGCTGGAGGGCCGGACGGACTCCGGCAGGGCGGTCTACTGGAAGGACCTCGGCTCGCTGGCGGCGGAGCCGTACCTGCTGCTCGACGGCGACGCCAGGGTGCCGGGGGAGGAGACCGTCCGGATCGTCCGCCCCGACCGGCAGGGGTACGCGCTGATCTGCGCGTACAGCGCGGTGGGCAACGGCTCCGGCAGCTTCCGCAGCTACGGGGCCCGGGTGGAGGTCTCGGACGGCCGGGGCTCGACGGTGACGGTGCCCCTCTACGAGGACGCCGCCACCTCCTACTGGGTGGCCATCGCCTTCGTGGACTTCACCGACCCGCAGGGGGTGACGATCGGTCACGTCGAGCGGTACGGCCGCCGGCGCACCGAACGCCGTCCGGTGCTGCACACCGACGGGACGGTGCTGATGGACGCGGGCCCGGTGGAGTTCAAGCGTGGCTGACCGGAACGCGTCGCGTCGGCCGGGGCGCCACGGGGTACTCCCCTTGCACGGGGCGGATGCCCGCAGGCCATAGGGTTGGGGGCCGTGGGCTCCGTGCCCGCGCAGGGGGCCTCGGCCGGGGGACGGCAAGGGGGTGTCCGCCGTTGCGCCGGTCCGGTGGGTGGGCCGGGCCGAGGAGAGAGGGCATTGCCGTGTCGGTGAACCTGGCCAAGGGCCAACGGGTGAGCCTGCAGAAGAGCTCGGGCGAGTCTCTGTCGGTGGTCCGGATGGGACTGGGGTGGAAGGCGGCGCCCAAGCGCGGGCTGTTCGGCAGTCGCACCCGTCAGATCGACCTCGACGCCTCCGCGCTGCTGTACGCCGAGCGCACCCCGTCCGACGTGGTCTTCTTCCACCACCTGGTGAGCAACGACGGCTCCGTCCGGCACACCGGGGACAACCTGATCGGCGGCGTCGGCTCGGAGGACGACGAGTCGATCCTGGTGGACCTCGCCCAGGTCCCCGTGCACATCACCCAGGTGATCTTCACGGTCTCGTCCTACACCGGTCAGAGCTTCGCCGAGGTGCAGCAGGCGCACTGCCGCCTGGTGGACGAGTCCACCGGCCAGGAGCTGGCCCGCTACGAGCTGACCGGCGGCGGCCCGCACACCGGCCAGATCATGGCCAAGGTCTACCGGGACGGCGTCGGCGGCTGGGGGATGCAGGCGATCGGGGCGCCGGCCAAGGCGCGCACCTTCCAGGACATGCTCCCGGCGATCGAGCCCTTCCTCTGACGGCGCGCCAGGGGGAGTTCTTTACCTTCTTTACCTTTCCTTGGTTCTTCTGTTAGCCTCGGTGGAACGGAGGGGAGTATTCCCCCGCAGTGTTCCCGTCATCACGGGCGCCGAAGTCGGTGCCCCGGGGCGCTGGTCCGTGGGCCAGGCGGAGCCGGCCCGACGGGCGGAAGAGACCTCCGGCAGTGACGATGACTGTCTCTCGCCTACCTGCCGGAGGAGCAGCTAAGTGGACGTTTCCGTGGGCCTGTGGGTCGGGACGATCGGGGTGCTCGTCGCCCTGATCGTGGCCGACTTCTTCATCGGTGGCCGCAAGCCGCACGAGGTCTCCATCAAGGAGGCCGGGATCTGGACCACCGTCTGGATCGTGCTGGCCATCCTGTTCGGCGGGTTCCTCTGGTGGTACGGCGGTTCGCAGCCGGCCGGCGAGTTCTTCGCCGGGTACATCACCGAGAAGTCGTTGAGCGTCGACAACCTCTTCGTCTTCATCCTGATCATGGGCAAGTTCGCGGTGCCCAGGATCTACCAGCAGCGCGTGCTGATGGTCGGCGTGATCATCGCGCTGGTGCTCCGGGCGGTCTTCATCGCCGGTGGCGCAGCCCTGGTCTCCGAGTTCTCCTGGGTCTTCTACATCTTCGGCGCCTTCCTCATCTGGACCGCGTACAAGCTGGTCAAGGAGGCCATGGGCGACGACGAGGAGGAGGAGTTCGAGGAGAACCGCCTGCTCAAGTCGATCGAGAAGCGCTTCCCGTCGACCGACAAGTACCACGGCACCAAGCTGACGATCCGTGAGAACGGCAAGCGGCTGATGACGCCGATGCTGATCGTGATGCTCGCGATCGGCACCACCGACGTCCTGTTCGCCCTGGACTCGATCCCGGCCATCTTCGGCCTGACCCAGGACCCGTACATCGTCTTCACCGCCAACGCGTTCGCCCTGATGGGCCTGCGCCAGCTCTACTTCCTGATCGGCGGCCTGCTGAAGAAGCTGGTCCACCTCAGCTACGGCCTCTCGGTGATCCTCGGCTTCATCGGCGTGAAGCTGGTGCTGCACGCCCTGCACGAGAGCGGCGTCCACGTCCCCGAGATCAGCATCCCGGTCTCCCTCGGCGTCATCTGCGGCGTCCTGGTGATCACCACCATCACCTCGCTGATGGCCTCCCGGAAGCAGGAGAGGGCCGAGCGGGCGGAGTCCAAGGACGAGATCGACGCCTGACGCTCCACCACCCCAAGAACGGCAGGGCCCCGACCAACCCACCTCAGGTCGGGGCCCTGCTTCATGCCGTCCGGCCGCGGAACGCCGGGTACCCCGGCAGCGGGGGCACGTCCCAGTCGTACGCGTCCAGCAGCAGCCGCACGGTCCGGGTGAAGGCCGGCAGCCCGTCCAGGGTGCTCGCCGTCTCCCAGCGGTGCCGCAGCAGCTGACGCTTGGTGGGGACCGGGCGGCGGGTGCGGTGCATCGGGGCGTCCTGCGCCACGGCGCCGGCCAGCATCCGCACCGTGGCGTCCGTCGTCCAGACCGCGACGGCCTGGGCCGTCCCGGCCTGCCAGGGCTCGTCCTCGGCCAGCTCCGGATACACCGTCACCACCTCGTCGCGGAAGGTCCGTTCGACCTCGGCGGCCAGGCCGTCCGGAAGCCGGAAGACACACCAGCAGGTGGAGAACGGCATCCGGCAGTACGCGGCGGTCAGGAAGACCGACTGGTAGCAGGCCCCCTCGAAGTCGATCAGCCGCAGGCCGTCGGGCGTCAGCAGGTTGTTGTCCGGGCAGGTGTCGCCCGGTGTGAACGCGGGGTGGGCGTCGGCGCCCACCGCGGCGATCCCGGCCAACTCCCCGGCCAGGCCGGGCGGTACGGGCAGCCCCAGGTCGTCGAGCAGGGCCGGCAGTGCCGCAGCCTGGTCGGCCAGCCAGGGCAGGTCCTCCCACGGCGGCCGCCCCCGCCCGTACCGGGCCGCCAACGGCGCGAGCTCGCCCCGCCGCGGCACCGAGGCGGCGGCCAGCCGCCCGAGGCCGCGGGCCCACGCCAGCAGCCCCTCCCCGGCGGCCCGCGGGTCGTCGCCCAGCAGCACGTCCGCCAGCGTCGGCGCCTCCCCGAGGTCCTCCATCACCAGCAGCGGCAGCTCCTCGTGCACCCCCAGCAACCCCGGCCCGGCCAGCCCGAGCGACAGCCCGGCCGCCTCCGCCGTGAACCCCCGCAGCGCGTGCTCCCCGTCCCCGAAGGCCTTCACCACCACCGTCCCGCCCCCGTCGGTCCGGCACCGCACCACCGTGCTCCGCCGGGATCCCCCCAGGTCCACCGGCTCGGAGAGCCTGGCCCCGAGCACCTCCCCGCCCGCCCGCAGAATCGCATCCATCCCGGCATCCTGGCAGTGCCCCGCTCCGGCCCGCAGCCGCTTTCCGCCCGGTGAACGGCACGGGTGAACGGCACGGGCCCCGACCCCCTGCCCGGGGATCGGGGCCCGCTGCCGCAGGGGCGTCACCAGCCGCGGGCGCGCCACTCCGGGAGGTGGGGGCGCTCGGTGCCGAGGGTGGTGTCGTTGCCGTGGCCGGGGTAGACCCAGGCCTCGTCGGGGAGGACGTCGAAGAGCTTCTCGGTGACGTCGCGGTAGAGGGTCTCGAAGGCGGCCGGGTCGCCCCAGGTGTTGCCGACGCCGCCGGGGAAGAGGCAGTCGCCGGTGAAGACGTGGGGGTGGCCCTGGGGGTCGTCGTAGACCAGGACGATGGCGCCGGGGGTGTGGCCGGTGAGCTGACGGACGGTCAGCTCGACCCGGCCGACCGTGACCACGTCGCCGTCGTCGAGGGGGAGGGCGGTGGGGACGTCGATGGCCTCGGCGTCGATCCGGCCGGCCGCGGTGCGGGCGCCAGTGGCCTCGACGACGGCCGCCAGGGCGCCCCAGTGGTCGTGGTGGCGGTGGGTGGTGACGACGGTGGCCAGCTCGGGACCGACGGACTCCAGCAGGACCTCGGCGTCGGCCGCCGCGTCGATCAGCAGCTGCTCGTCGGTGGCCCGGCAGCGCAGCAGGTAGGCGTTGTTGTCGTGGGGCCCGACCGCGACCTTGGTGATGATCAGGTGGGCCAGCTCCCGCACGTCCGGCGGTCCGCCGACCTTCACCGCTCCGTGGTACGTCATCCCGCTGCCGCTCCTCGCTCCTCGGTGGCCGTCTGGGTGCCCATCATGCCCGCTCAGCCCATCGCCGGGAGGGTGGGCAGCGGACCCGAGGAGGACAACGTCGAACCGTGGCTCCGGCCGGAGAGCCAGGCGACCAGCTGGCGGACCGGGCCCTCGACGGTGACCGGGGCGTCGGCGGCGCCCGCCACGGTGGCCGTCGCGCCGGTGTCGGTGGCGGTCAGACGGAGCTCGGGCAGGCCGTCGGCCTTCTCGAACAGGGCGGCGAGGCGCGGCAGTTCGGCCGAGGCGAAGTCGAGCGGCCAGTCCGCCGGGGTGTAGCCGGCGGCCAGGTCGACCAGGTGGTACTCCACCTCCATCAGCCGCTTCCGGGGCAGCTCGTGGGCCGGGAAGGTGTAGCCGAAGCGGTGCTTGAGCGGGGTGCTCCAGTCGTCCTCGGTGAGCCGGGCGGCGGCCTCGGCGAAGCGCCGGTGGCTGGCCCGCAGGTCGTCCCAGTGCTCGGCCAGCGGGCGCGAGGCGTCGCGCTCGATGTCCTGCTCGCGGGCCTCGTGGGAGGCGTACTGCGGGGTGTCGCTGCCGGTGGAGGCGTTGTCCAGCAGGTTGACCAGGGAGTCGGCGTTGCGGGAGAGGTGGGCCAGCACGTGCCCCCGGGTCCAGCCGGGGAGGCCGGAGGGCTGCGGCACCTGCTCGGGGTCGAGTTCGGCGGCGACCCGGAGGAGGGCAGCGGTGGAGGCCTCGACGGCGGCGAGGTCGGCGGCGGCGCGGGTGGCCGCGGCGGCGTTGTCAGTGGTGTCGGTCATGGTGGGGTGAGCACTCCCGGTTCCGAGGGCCGCGGGCGTTGCCCGGAGGGCCGCGCCTCGTTGACACGGTGGACGCTACCGGCGGCCACGGGCGTGAGCAGCGGGTTTTCCGCGGGGCCGCGCCAGGGGCCCGGTCGGGCCGTCACTCGTTCGGGTGGACCGGGCTGGACATGGTCGTTATTCGAACGCCTGAGCTAGTAGGCTGACGGGCGCACACTGGAAGAATTCACCCGATTGCGCTTGTTGGTCCCAAGCAGTGGGCCACGCAGCCCTTCCCAGCCACCCTCCCTCGGAGAAAGGCGCCAGAAGCAGTGGCCGACCGCCTCATCGTCCGCGGTGCTCGCGAGCACAACCTCAAGAACGTCTCGCTCGACCTGCCGCGGGACTCGCTCATCGTCTTCACCGGTCTCTCGGGCTCCGGCAAGTCCTCGCTGGCCTTCGACACGATCTTCGCCGAGGGCCAGCGCCGCTACGTCGAGTCGCTGTCCTCCTACGCCCGCCAGTTCCTGGGCCAGATGGACAAGCCCGACGTGGACTTCATCGAGGGCCTCTCCCCGGCCGTCTCGATCGACCAGAAGTCGACCAACCGGAACCCGCGCTCCACCGTGGGCACCATCACCGAGGTCTACGACTACCTCCGCCTGCTGTTCGCCCGGATCGGCAAGCCGCACTGCCCGCACTGCGCGCGCCCGATCGCCAAGCAGTCCCCGCAGGCCATCGTCGACCGCGTGCTGGAGCTGCCCGAGGGCACCCGCTTCCAGGTGCTCAGCCCGGTGGTCCGGGAGCGCAAGGGCGAGTTCGTCGACCTCTTCGCCGACCTGCAGTCCAAGGGCTACGCCCGCGCCCGGGTGGACGGCGCCACCGTCCAGCTCACCGAGCCGCCGACGCTCAAGAAGCAGGAGAAGCACACCATCGAGGTGGTGGTCGACCGCCTCACCGTGAAGTCCACCGCCAAGCGCCGGCTGACCGACTCGGTGGAGACGGCGCTGCGGCTCGGCGGCGGCATGGTGGTGCTCGACTTCGTCGACCTCGCCGAGGACGACCCGGAGCGCGAGCGGATGTACTCCGAGCACCTCTACTGCCCGTACGACGACGTGTCGTTCGAGGAGCTGGAGCCCCGCTCGTTCTCCTTCAACTCGCCGTTCGGCGCCTGCCCCGACTGCTCGGGCCTGGGCAGCCGGATGGAGGTCGACCCGGAGCTGGTGATCCCGGACGAGGAGAAGTCGCTCGACGAGGGCGCCATCCACCCGTGGTCCCAGGGCCACACCAAGGAGTACTTCTCCCGGCTCACCGACGCGCTGGCCGGCGAGCTCGGCTTCCGCACCGACATCCCGTGGGCCGGGCTGCCGCAGCGGGCCCGCAAGGCACTGCTGTACGGCCACAAGACCCAGGTCGAGGTCCGGTACAACAACCGCTACGGGCGCGAGCGTTCGTACACCGCGCCGTTCGAGGGCGCCATCCCGTTCGTGACGCGCCGTCACTCCGAGTCGGAGAGCGACAGCAGCCGCGAGCGCTTCGAGGGCTACATGCGCGAGGTGCCCTGCCCGACCTGCCGCGGCACCCGGCTCAAGCCGGTGATCCTGGCCGTCACCATCCTCGACAAGTCGATCGCCGACGTCTCCGCGATGTCGATCGCCGACTGCGCCGAGTTCCTCGGCGCCATGAAGCTCAACGCGCGGGACAAGCAGATCGCCGAGCGGGTGCTCAAGGAGGTCAACGAGCGGCTGCGCTTCCTGGTCGACGTCGGCCTGGACTACCTCTCGCTGAACCGCGCGGCCGGCACCCTCTCCGGCGGCGAGGCCCAGCGCATCCGCCTGGCCACCCAGATCGGCTCCGGTCTGGTCGGCGTGCTCTACGTGCTGGACGAGCCCTCCATCGGCCTCCACCAGCGGGACAACCACCGCCTGATCGAGACCCTGGTCCGCCTGCGCGACATCGGGAACACGCTGATCGTCGTCGAGCACGACGAGGACACCATCAAGACCGCCGACTGGGTGGTCGACATCGGCCCCGGCGCCGGTGAGCACGGCGGCAAGGTGGTGCACTCCGGCTCGCTCAAGGAGCTGCTGGACAACGAGGAGTCGATGACCGGGCAGTACCTGTCCGGCCGCCGCTCCATCCCGACCCCGGCGGTCCGCCGCCCGCGGGACAAGAAGCGCCAGCTGGTGGTGCACGGCGCCCGCGAGCACAACCTCCAGGACGTCACGGTCGGCTTCCCGCTCGGCACCTTCACCGCGATCACCGGTGTCTCCGGCTCCGGCAAGTCCACCCTGGTCAACGACATCCTCTACACCCACCTCGCCCGGGAGCTGAACGGGGCGCGCAGCGTCCCCGGCCGGCACACCCGGATCACCGGCACCGAGCTGGTGGACAAGGTGGTGCACGTCGACCAGTCGCCGATCGGCCGCACCCCGCGCTCCAACCCGGCCACCTACACCGGTGTGTTCGACAACATCCGCAAGCTCTTCGCGGAGACCCAGGAGGCCAAGGTCCGGGGCTACCTCCAGGGCCGGTTCTCCTTCAACGTCAAGGGCGGCCGCTGCGAGCACTGCTCGGGCGACGGCACCATCAAGATCGAGATGAACTTCCTGCCCGACGTCTACGTGCCGTGCGAGGTCTGCCACGGCGCCCGGTACAACCGGGAGACGCTGGAGGTGCACTACAAGGGGAAGTCCATCGCCGAGGTGCTGGACATGCCGATCGAGGAGGCCATGCACTTCTTCGAGGCCGTCCCCTCGATCGCCCGCCACCTGCGCACGCTCAACGACGTCGGTCTCGGCTACGTCCGGCTCGGCCAGTCCGCGCCCACCCTCTCCGGCGGCGAGGCGCAGCGCGTCAAGCTCGCCTCCGAGCTGCAGAAGCGCTCCACCGGCCGGACGGTCTACGTGCTCGACGAGCCCACCACCGGTCTGCACTTCGAGGACATCAGCAAGCTGATCAAGGTCCTCGACGGCCTGGTGGAGAAGGGGAACACGGTCATCGTCATCGAGCACAACCTCGACGTCATCAAGACCGCCGACTGGCTGGTCGACATGGGTCCCGAGGGCGGCTCCGGCGGCGGCACCGTGGTCGCCGAGGGCACGCCGGAGGAGGTGGCGGCCGTGACGGCCAGTCACACCGGCAAGTTCCTGCGGGACATCCTGCTCCCGGCCGCCCCGGTGCCCGCCCAGGCGACCAAGGCGGCGAAGAAGGCCGCCGCGCCCAGGAAGCGGGCGGTGGCGAAGAAGTAGCCGCAGCCGCAGCGCGAGAAGGGCCGCTCCCACGGGGCGGCCCTTCCGCCGTCCCGGCATAGACTTCGGCGAACTGGACCTGCACCGAGCCGGATTCGCCGAGGGAGCTTCACCGATGACCGAGACCACGCCCGCCGGGCCCAGCCGCCGTACCCTGCTCTGCGGTGCGGTGCTCGCAGCCGGGGGAGCGGCCGCCGTGACGGCCTGCGGCTCCTCCGCCGCGGAGCAGTCGGCCGCGGCCGGGCCGGTGCAGGTCGGCGCGGTGGCCGACGTCCCGGTGGGCGGCGGCAAGGTCTACCGCGAGCAGAAGATCGTGGTCACCCAGCCGGTCGAGGGCCAGTACAAGGCCTTCAGCGCCAAGTGCACCCACGCCGGCTGCGTGGTGGACGAGGTCAAGGAGGGCACCGTCAACTGCCCCTGCCACTACAGCAAGTTCGCGATCGCCGACGGTGCGGTCAAGGACGGTCCGGCGCCCAGCCCGCTGCCGCAGTACCAGGTCGCGGTCAAGGACGGGGCCTTCCAGGTCACCAAGTGACCGGAGGCGTTCGGGGCCCGGCCGCACCCTTGGGGAGGCGTGGCCGGGCCGCTCCGCTGTCCGTACCCCCGTACCGGGCAGCGGCGACAGGGACGATCCTGCGGGGTCGGCGGGGGCACTGACCAGGGGTTTCGGGGGAGGCTTAAAGGTGCTGCGTATCCATCTGACGGCGGATGACCTGGCGCGCGTGCGGGTGGCGCCCACCATGGGCCCGCTGGCGGAGACCTTCCACGGGCTGGCCAAGCTCACCGGGGCCACCAGCTGTGCCCAGTTCCGGCCCTGGCGGCGGCAGTTCGGCGGGCAGCTGGCCGAGGAGCTGCGGCCGCTGGCCTCGTTGGTGAACGGCCCCGGGCCCCGGCTGGACCTCGGGGCGCTCACCGGCAGCGACCCCTCGGTGGAGGTCGGCATCGAGCGGCTGCTCGGCGCCCCGGACGAACTGGTCCGGCTGGAGCTCGGGCACGTCGCCACCCCGCAGGCCGACCCGCGGTGGGTCCGCGCCCTGCTGGAGGGCGACCTGGGCGCCCGTCAGCGGCTGGCCGACTCGCTGCGGGCCACCCACGACGCCACCGTCGGCCCGTACTGGGGCCGGATCCGCGCCCACCTGGACGCCGTCCGGGCCGACCTGGCCCGCACCCTGCTGGACGGCGGCGTGGAGCAGCTGCTCGACACCTTCTGCTCCCCCCTCATCCGCTGGCGCGCCCCCGTCCTGGAGGTCACCTACCCGAGGAGCCTGGACATCCCGCTGGGCGGCCGCGGGCTGGTGCTGGCGCCGATGGTCTTCCTGGCGGACCCGCCGGTGCTGCTGACCGACACCACGGACCGGGACGCGGCCCACGTGCTGGCCTTCCCGACGGTGCGGGACCCGCTGACCGGGGCGGGCCTGTTCAGCCCGGACCCGACGGCCCGGCACTCCCTCACCGCCCTGCTCGGCCGCACCCGGGCCGCGGCGCTGGACGTGGTGACGGACGGCTGCACCACCACCGAACTCGCCCGCCGCCTCAACGTCTCGCCGGCCTCGGCCAGCCAGCACGCGACGGTGCTGCGCAACGCCAACCTGATCACCACCCAGCGCCGGGGCGGGGCGGTGCTGCACACGATCACGCCGCTGGGGGCGGACCTGCTGAACCGCACGAGGGTGTGAGGAAGGCGGGGGTGTGCTCCGTGCGGGTTCGGGGAGGGGAGGGGCGTGAGAGCGGCCCCGGGTCGGGCGGGGCGCTCGCTCCGACCCGCCGTCAGCTCTGGCGCAGGGCCGGCATCGGGATCGGCACCGCGTGCGCCGTGGCGCCCGCGCCGACGCCGCGTTCGCAGCTGTTGGGCGGCACGGTGGTGACGCCGCGGACGGACGGGCGTTCGGCGGCCCAGAACATGTAGCCGAGCAGCCCAGAGCTGGTGCCCGCCCCGGCCGGGGCGGCGGCGCGGAGCCAGGCCGCGGTGGTGTTCTGCAGCGAGGCGGCGAAGTCGGTGCACTCCGGCCGGACCTTGGAGCCCTCCGCCACGTACAGCCCGGCGGTGAACTTGGCCGGGGCCAGCGGGCCGACCGGCGGGTCGTAGGTGGGCTTGCCGGTCAGGTGCTCCTGCCAGTTGGCGGTGGCGGTCGAGGGGGAGGGCTGCCGGGCCGGCACCATCGCGTTGGCGTAGTCGAGCACCGGCCGGTCGGTGCGCAGCCAGTTCGCGGTGGCGTACTGGTTGACGCCGATCAGCCAGCGGTCCCCGGCGGCCACGTCGATGGTGAGGCGGGCGGCGGGGCGGGCGCCGGTCGGGTCGTAGGGGTGGACGGCCCGGTAGGCGTCCACGAAGGACTGCAGGGCGGGCAGGTTCGGGGTGGTGTTCTCCTCGTAGTCGATCTCGATGCCGACCCCGAGCCGGGTGGCCAGTGCCGCGGCCCGCTGCCCCAGCAGCACCGGGTTCTTCGCCAGCGCCTGGTTCCAGGCGTCGGTGTAGGTGATGCCGCCGATCGAGAGCATCACCCGGATGCCGCGCGAGGTGAAGTAGTCGACCACCGCCTGGTTGATTCCGACGGGCACGCCGTCCGCGTGCTGCGCGTCGTTCACGCCGTCGAGCAGGCGGAGCGGGTGGACGAAGCTGAGCACCACCAGGTTCACCGAGGGACGGCCGTCGCCCCGGTCCACCAACCAGTGGTTGGCCTGGTCGAACTGGGACATGGTCCGCACCGTCGCCCAGGTGCAGGCGTCGTCGCCGCAGTGCCAGGCGCCGTACACCTCCAGCGGGGTGATGGCCGCCGCGGCGGGCGGAGCGGCGGGCGCGAGGGCGGCGGCCAGCAGGGCCGCCGTGGTGCCGAGGGTTCTGAGCCGGTCGAACGGAACGCGCATGCGTACGCCTCCTGTTGACGAAGGGTGCCCGGGCGGCTGACAGCGTCCGTCCCCGGGCCCCGCTCGTCAACAGGGCGTACCGGTGGCGCCCCCGTACAGGTGACAGGCCGTCAATCCTTTAACGAGCCCGGCTACAACCTGACCATCCCGTGGCGAGCGTGACCGCCCTCACACTGGGCGGGCCCATCCCCCCTCGCCCCACCGGGAGTTCACCGTGTCCGCAGTCGAGCAACAGGCGCCGCCCACCGTGCAGCGGCTCAGAGCCAATTCGGTGGGCCTGGCGGGTGTGGTCTTCATGGCGCTGGCCACCGCCGCGCCGATCACGGCGATGACCGGCAACCTCCCGGTGGTGGTCGGCGGCGGCAACGGCGTGCACGCCCCCGCCGGATTCGTCTTCGTGACGGTGGTGCTGACCGTCTTCACCGTCGGGTACGTGGCGATGGCTCGCCACATCACCACCGCCGGGGCGTTCTACGGCTTCGTCTCGCACGGGCTCGGCCGGATCGCCGGGATGGCCTCCGGGCTGCTCGCGGTGCTGGCCTACGTGGTGTTCGAGGCCTCCATCGTCGGCATCTTCGCCTACTTCGGGCAGCAGACCGTCGAGGCCCAGTTCGGGATCGAACTCCCGTGGCAGGTCTACGCGCTGGCGATGCTGGCGGTCACCGCGCTGCTCTCCTACTTCGACCTGGAGGTGGCCTCCAAGCTGCTCGGGGTGTTCCTGGTCGGCGAGGTGCTGATGCTGGTGCTGCTGGCCGCCTCGATCCTGCTGCACGGCGGCGGCCCGTCCGGGCTGCACTTCGGCACCCTCAACCCGACCGGTGCCTTCGCCGGGGTGAACGCGGGCGTCGGCCTGTTCTTCTGCTTCTGGTCCTGGATCGGCTTCGAGTCGACCGCGATGTACGGCGAGGAGTCCCGCGACCCGCGCCGGATCATCCCGCGCGCCACCCTGGTCGCGGTGCTGGCGCTCGGCGTGCTGTACACCTTCGTCACCTGGATGGTGCTGGCCGCCGACACCCCGGAGGCCGCCGTCGGCCTGGCCACCTCCAGCGGCCCGCTCGACCTCTTCCTGGCCCCGGCCCGTACCTACCTGGGGAGTTGGGCCGTCACCGCGTTCCAGTGGTTGATGGTGACCAGCGCCTTCGCCTGCGGAATGGCCTTCCACCAGTGCGCCTCGCGCTACCTCTACGCGATCGGCCGGGAGGGCTTCCTGCACCCGGCGCTGGGCCGCACCCACCCGAAGCACAACTCGCCGTACGTCGCCTCCTTCACCCAGACCGCGATCGCGCTGGCCGTGGTCGCCGGCTTCTGGATCGCCGGACAGGACCCGTACGCCGGGCTCTACACCCTGATGGCCATCCTCGGCACGCTGGCACTGCTGGTGGTGCAGACGCTCTGCTCCTTCGCGGTGATCGCCTACTTCCGCCGAAACCACCCCGAGAGCCGGCACTGGTTCCGCACCTTCACCGCCCCGCTGCTCGGCGGGCTCGGCATGCTCGCCGCGATCGGCCTGCTGGTGGCGAACCTGGACACCGCCGCCGGGGCCGCCTCGCAGACCCTGCTCTTCAAGCTGATCCCGTGGATCGTCGGCGCCGTCTTCCTCGGCGGTCTGGGCCTGGCGCTGTACATGCGGGCCAGGCACCCGGCCAAGTACGAGGTGATGGGCCGCCTGGTGGTCGAGGACGCCCAGGAGCGCACCGCGGACGAGCCCGTCACAGTCTGACCCGCCGTCACCACCCGCCCGGGCCGCCCCCACGGCCCGGGCACCCCCCCACACCCCGTCAGGAGGCACCCCCACATGGCCCGCACGCCGTACGCCCGCCTGCTCCGCTCCGCCCTCGCCGACCGCGCCGCCGCCGAGCGGCTGCGACTGCCCGCCGACGAGTACGCGGGCTTCCGCGACGAGGCCCTGGCCGAGCCCGACGGCCCGTCCCGCCGTGCCCTGCTGGCCCGCGCCGCCGCGCTCGGCCTGGGCGCGGCCGGGATCGCCGTCGCGCCGAAGGCCCGGGCGGCCACCGTCGCCGACACGGCCAAGTACAAGGGCACCCCGCCCCGGATCGCGATCGTCGGCGCCGGGATCTCCGGGCTGAACGCCGCCCTCACGCTGGCCGACAAGGGCATCCCGGCCACCGTCTACGAGGCGGAGACGGCCCGGGTCGGCGGCCGGATGTACTCCAAGACCGACTGGGCCGGCGGCCAGGTCTCCGAGTACGGCGCCGAGTTGATCGACACCGGACACCACGAGATGCTCCGGCTCTGCCAGCGCTTCGGCCTGGCCACCACCTCGATCCGGCACTTCTCGGACGGTGAGCAGACCCTGCAGTTCCAGGGCGGCTACTACCCGAGGGAGACGGCGAACGCCGAGTTCAAGCAGATCTGGCAGACCGTCAAGGCCGACATCCAGGCCGGCGGCTCCGGCCCGACCTGGGCCGACCACAACCAGGCCGCCGTGGCCCTGGACCGGATGTCGGTGCGGGAGTGGATCGAGACCAGGGTCCCCGGCGGCACCTCCAGCCGCCTCGGCGCCCTGCTGGACGTCGCCTACGCGGTCGAGTACGGCGCCGACACCACCGCGCAGTCCTCCTACGCGCTGCTGCTGATGCTCTCCTGGCAGGCCAACCCCGGCAGCTTCAACATCTGGGGCGGCAGCGACGAGCGCTACCACGTCACCGGCGGCAACGACCAGGTGCCGAAGGCGATCCGGGCGGCACTCCCGGCCGGCACCGTCCAGCCCGGGCACACCCTGCTCGCCGTCACCCGGAACGCGGACGGCAGCCAGACCCTCACCTTCAAGCTGGACGGCGGCGGTACGAGGACCGTCACCGCCGACCACACGATCCTGGCCCTGCCGCTGTCGGTGCTCCAGCAGCGCGTCGACCTCGCCGGGGCCGGTCTCGACCCGCTGATGAAGCGGGTGCTCACCGACATGACCATGGGCTACTGCACCAAGCTCAACATGCAGACCGGCAGCCGCCCGTGGACCGGCACCGGCCCCTGGCCCGGGGTGTCCAGCGGCGAGTGCTTCAGCGACCAGCCCTTCCAGCAGGCCTGGGACGTGACGAAGGGTCAGCCCGGATCCGGCGGCATCCTGGTCCAGTACCACGGCGGCACCCCGGCCAGGGCCCTCGCCCCCGGTGCCCCCTTCACCGACGCCACCACCGCCTACACCCGGGCCATGGCCACCGACCGGCTCACCCAGATCGACCGGCTCTGGCCCGGCACCAAGGCCGCCTGGACCGGGAAGGCCACCCTCTCGGCCTGGCACCTCAACCCCACCACGCTGGGCGCCTACTCCTGCTGGCCGGTCGGCTACCTCACCACCTGCGCCGGCTACGAGGGCACGGCGCAGGGCCGCCTGCACCTCGCCGGCGAGCACACCTCCTACGACTTCCAGGGCTACATGGAGGGCGGTGCCACCGAAGGCGTCCGCGCCGCGCAGGAGGTGCTCACCGCCATCGGGGCCTGAGAGGGCCCGTAGCTGACGGACAGTGCCCCGGGGTGTCCGTCCGGGTCGGTACGGTAGGGGACTATGGCAGACCCCTCCACGTACCGGCCCGCTCCCGGGGCCATTCCGACCTCGCCCGGCGTGTACAAGTTCCGTGACGGGCACGGCCGGGTCATCTACGTGGGGAAGGCCAAGAGCCTGCGGCCCCGGCTCTCCTCGTACTTCCAGGACGTGGCCAACCTGCACCCCCGCACCGCGACGATGGTCACCACGGCCGCCTCGGTGGAGTGGACGGTGGTGGCCACCGAGGTCGAGGCGCTGCAGCTGGAGTACTCCTGGATCAAGGAGTTCGACCCCCGGTTCAACGTCAAGTACCGGGACGACAAGAGCTATCCGGAGCTCGCGGTCACCCTCAACGAGGAGTTCCCGCGGGTCCAGGTGATGCGCGGGGCGCACAAGAAGGGCGTGCGGTACTTCGGGCCCTACGGGCACGCCTGGGCGATCCGCGAGACGGTCGACCTGATGCTCCGGGTCTTCCCGGTGCGGACGTGCTCCAACGGGGTGTTCAAGCGGGCGAAGCAGATCGGCCGCCCCTGCCTGCTCGGCTACATCGGCAAGTGCGCGGCGCCCTGCGTCGGCAAGATCTCCGCCGAGGAGCACGCCGAACTGGCCGAGGAGTTCTGCGACTTCATGGCCGGCCGGACGGGCAACCACCTGCGCCGACTGGAGCAGGAGATGCAGCAGGCCGCCGCCGCGATGGAGTACGAGAAGGCCGCCCGGCTGCGCGACGACCTCGGCGCGCTCAGGCGCGCGATGGAGAAGAACGCGGTGGTGCTCGCCGACGGCACCGACGCCGACCTGCTGGCGCTGGCCGAGGACGAGCTGGAGGCCGCCGTCCAGATCTTCCACGTCCGCGGTGGCCGGGTCCGCGGCCAGCGCGGCTGGGTCACCGACAAGGTCGAGGACGTGGACACCGCCGGCCTGGTGGAGCACGCGCTCCAGCAGCTCTACGGCGGCGGCTCCGAGACCGTGCCGCGCGAGGTGCTGGTGCCCGCGCTGCCCGATCCGGTCGGGCCGGTGCAGGAGTGGCTGACCGGCCTGCGCGGCGCCCAGGTGGACCTGCGGGTGCCCCAGCGCGGGGACAAGAAGGACCTGATGGCCACCGTGCAGAAGAACGCCCAGCAGTCGCTGGTGCTGCACAAGACCAAGCGCGCCTCGGACCTGACGACCCGTAGCCGGGCGCTCCAGGAGATCTCCGAGGCGCTGGAGCTGGACTCGGTGCCGCTGCGCATCGAGTGCTTCGACATCTCCCACCTCCAGGGCCAGGACGTGGTCGCCTCGATGGTGGTCTTCGAGGACGGGCTGGCCCGCAAGAGCGAGTACCGGCGCTTCCAGATCAAGGGCTTCGAGGGGCAGGACGACGTCCGCTCCATGCACGAGGTGATCACCCGCCGGTTCCGCCGCTACCTCCAGGAGCGCGAGCAGACGGGGGAGTGGGCGGTGCCCGAGGAGGAGGAGCCCGCGGCCGGCCCGCGCACCGAGGACGGCCGCCCCAAGCGCTTCGCCTACCCGCCGCAGCTGGTGGTGGTCGACGGCGGGCAGCCCCAGGTCGCCGCCGCCCAGCGGGCGTTGGACGAGCTGGGCATCGACGACGTGGCGGTCTGCGGGCTGGCCAAGCGGCTGGAGGAGGTCTGGCTGCCCGGCGAGGCCGACCCGGTCGTGCTGCCGCGCTCCAGCGAGGGCCTCTACCTGCTCCAGCGGGTCCGCGACGAGGCGCACCGCTTCGCGATCGCCTACCAGCGCGGCAAGCGCGCCAAGCGGCTCACGGCGGGGGAGCTGGACTCCGTCCCCGGCCTCGGCGAGACTCGCCGCCAGGCGCTGCTCAAGCACTTCGGCTCGTTGAAGAAGCTGCGGGCCGCCACCGTGGAGGAGATCTGCGAGGTGCCGGGCATCGGCAGGCGCACGGCGGAGACTGTTGTGGCGGCGTTGGCCGTCCGTACACCCGCCGCTCCGGCGGTGAACACCGCCACCGGCGAGATCATTGACGACAGCATGGACGACGACAGCAGCGAGTTCGGCAGTACCGAGAGCGGGGACCAGAAGTGACTGCGGCAGACCACGGGGGCACCACCCAGAAGACGGGTGGCGGAGAGAACTCCCCCGAGCTGGTGATCATCTCCGGCATGTCCGGAGCGGGGCGGAGCACCGCCGCCAAGTGCCTGGAGGACCTGGGCTGGTTCGTGGTGGACAACCTCCCGCCGGCCCTGATCCCGACCATGGTGGACCTCGGGGCCCGCTCCCAGGGCGCGGTGCCCCGGATCGGCGTGGTGGTGGACGTCCGCGGGCGCAAGTTCTTCGACGACCTGCTCACCTCGCTGGAGGAGCTGGAGAAGCGCGGGGTCCGGCTCCGGGTGGTCTTCCTGGAGTCCTCCGAGGACGCCCTGGTGCGCCGCTTCGAGTCGGTCCGCCGCCCGCACCCGCTGCAGGCGGACGGGCGGATCGTGGACGGCATCGAGCGCGAGCGCGACCTGCTGCGCGAGCTGCGCGGCGAGGCCGACCTGGTGATCGACACCTCCGACCTGAACGTCCATCAGCTCCGGGCCAAGCTCGACGCCCAGTTCGCCGACCACGACGAGCCCGAGCTGCGCGCCACCGTGATGTCCTTCGGCTTCAAGTACGGCCTGCCGGTCGACGCCGACCTGGTGGTGGACTGCCGCTTCCTGCCCAACCCGCACTGGGTCCCCGAGCTGCGGGCCCGCACCGGCACCGACCCGGACGTGGCCGACTACGTCTTCCAGCAGCCGGGGTCGAACGAGTTCCTCAACGGCTACGCCGAGCTCCTCAAGATCGTCACGGAGGGCTACCGCCGGGAGGGCAAGCGGTACATGACCCTTGCCGTAGGCTGCACCGGTGGGAAGCATCGCAGCGTGGCGATGTCCGAGCGTCTGACGAAGCGTCTGATCGCGGACGGCGTCGAGACGGTGCTGGTCCACCGCGACATGGGCAGGGAGTGACCACCGGCGTCCTGGGCACAGGGGTTCCCACCACCGGGGAGTGACGGATCCGGCCCCGCTGTCGCTCGTACAGGCATGGCGGAACGACGGACTGGGGTCGGCGTGGCAGTGGTGGGTCACTCGGTGGCGGGGCAGGCACCGGCGCGGCAGCGGCGTGCGCCCAGAATCACCGCGCTCGGCGGCGGGCAGGGGTTGTCCGCCTCGCTCTCCGCGCTGCGCCGGCTCACCACCGAGCTGACCGCCGTGGTCACCGTCGCCGACGACGGCGGCTCCAGCGGCCGGCTCCGGGCCGAGCTGGGCGTGCTCCCTCCGGGCGATCTGCGCAAGGCGCTGGCCGCGCTCTGCGGGGACGACGAGTGGGGCCGGACCTGGTCCGAGGTGATCCAGCAGCGCTTCACCGGCGACGGCGAACTCGGCGGCCACGCGGTCGGCAACCTGCTGATCGTCGCCCTCTGGGAGAAGCTCGGCGATCCGGTGGCCGCCCTGGACTGGGTCGGCAAGCTGCTCAACGTGCAGGGCCGGGTGCTGCCGATGTCGGCGGTGCCGCTGGACATCGAGGCCGAGGTGCGCGGGCACGACCCGGCCCGCCCGGCCGAGCTGACCGCCGTCCGCGGCCAGGCCCACGTGGCCGTCACCCCCGGCACGGTGCAGTCGATCCGGCTGCTGCCGGAGGAGCCCCCGGCTGTCCCGGAGGCGGTCAAGGCGGTGCTGGACGCGGACTGGGTGGTGCTCGGCCCCGGCTCCTGGTTCACCAGCGTGCTGCCGCACCTGCTGGTCCCCGAGCTGGCCGCGGCCCTCGCCGACACCCGGGCCCGCCGCCTGCTCACCCTCAACCTGGCCCCGCAGCCCGGCGAGACCGAGGGCTTCACCCCGCAGCGCCACCTGGAGGTGTTCGCCGACCACGCTCCGGGGCTCTCGGTGGATGCGATCCTTGTCGACGAGCGCGCCGTCACCGGTGGCGCCTTCGGCCAGGCGGACCTGGCCGGACTGGAGAAGGCCGCCGGACGGATGGGTGCCGCACTGGTGCTCGACCGGGTCGCCGCCGCGGACGGCACGCCGCGACACGACCGGGAGCTGTTGGCGGCTGCGTACGACCGGATTTTCCGGACACATGGAAGGATCGGCCCATGGCGATGACGGCAGCGGTCAAGGACGAAATCAGCCGGCTCCCCGTCACCCGGGCCTGCTGCCGCAAGGCAGAGGTCTCGGCGATCCTCCGGTTCGCGGGCGGTCTGCACATTGTGAGCGGCCGGATCGTGATCGAGGCGGAGCTGGACACCGGCATTGCGGCCCGCAGGCTGCGCAAGGACCTGTTGGAGATCTTCGGACACTCCTCGGACCTGGTGGTGATGGCCCCCGGCGGGCTGCGCCGCGGCAGCCGGTACGTGGTGCGGGTGGTCAAGGACGGCGAGTTGCTGGCCCGGCAGACCGGGCTGGTGGACGGGCGCGGGCGCCCGATCCGGGGTCTCCCCCCGGCGGTGGTCTCGGGCGCGACCTGTGACGCGGAGGCGGCCTGGCGCGGTGCCTTCCTGGCGCACGGCTCGCTGACCGAGCCGGGCCGCTCCTCCTCCCTGGAGATCACCTGCCCCGGTTCCGAGGCGGCGCTGGCCCTGGTCGGCGCGGCCCGCCGGCTGGGCATCCCGGCCAAGGCCCGCGAGGTGCGCGGGGTGGACCGGGTGGTGATCCGGGACGGCGACGCGATCGGCGCGCTGCTCACCCGGCTCGGCGCGCACGAGTCGGTGCTGGCCTGGGAGGAGCGCCGGATGCGGCGCGAGGTGCGCGCCACCGCCAACCGGCTGGCCAACTTCGACGACGCCAACCTGCGCCGCTCGGCCCGGGCCGCGGTGGCGGCCGGCGCCCGGGTGCAGCGGGCGCTGGAGATCCTCGGCGAGGAGGTGCCCGAGCACCTGGCGGCCGCCGGCCAGCTGCGGATGCAGCACAAGCAGGCCTCGCTGGAGGAGCTCGGCGCGCTCGCCGACCCGCCGCTCACCAAGGACGCGGTGGCCGGCCGGATCCGCCGGCTGCTGGCGATGGCCGACAAGCGCGCCTCCGAGCTCGGCCTGCCGAGCACCGAGGCCAGCCTCACCGACGAGATGGCGATGAACTGACGGGTCGGGCACGAACTGACGGAGCCTCAGCGGGCCCACCCACCGAACGGCCGGTGTCCACATCGTGGACACCGGCCTTCGTGTCACCCGACGCCCCGTCAGGTGCCCGGAGGCCGGGCCCAACTGCCCTGCGGGGCCGGGACGTAGGCCCTGACAAGGTCCCGGAGGCCCGTCAGGGCAGGCCTGCGGCGGTGAGGCGATGTGCCCAGGCAGGCCCCGGAGGGGTAGGGTCATAGGTGGTCGGGGACATCCCATTTCCATCGCGTCGGGCAACCGACGTACCCACTAAGGAGATCGGTTCGTGACGATCCGGGTAGGCATCAATGGATTCGGCCGCATTGGCCGTAACTTCTTCCGCGCGGTTAAGTCCCAGGGCGCGGACATCGAGATCGTCGGCGTGAACGACCTGACCGACACCAAGACCCTGGCGCACCTCCTCAAGTACGACTCGATCCTCGGAACCCTCCAGGCCGAGGTGTCGCACACCGCCGACAGCATCACCGTCGACGGCCACACCTTCAAGGTGATCGCCGAGCGCGACCCGGCGAACCTGCCGTGGGGCGAGCTGGGCGTGGACATCGTCATCGAGTCCACCGGCATCTTCACCAAGGCGGACGCTGCGAAGAAGCACGTCACCGCCGGTGCGAAGAAGGTCATCATCTCGGCGCCGGCGACGGACGAGGACGTCACCATCGTGATGGGCGTCAACGACGAGAAGTACGACGCCGCGAAGCACACCGTGATCTCCAACGCCTCGTGCACCACCAACTGCGTGGCGCCGATCGCGAAGGTGCTCCAGGAGAACTTCGGCATCGTCAAGGGTCTGATGACCACGGTGCACGCGTTCACCAACGACCAGGTGACGCTGGACTTCCCGCACAAGGACCTGCGTCGTGCGCGCGCGGCGTCCATCAACATCATCCCGACCTCGACGGGCGCCGCCAAGGCCACCGCCCTGGTCCTCCCCGAGCTCAAGGGCAAGCTGGACGGCACCTCGCTGCGCGTCCCGGTCCCGACCGGCTCGATCACCGACCTCGTGGTGACCCTCGAGCGCGAGGTCACCGTGGCGGAGGTCAACGAGGCCTTCCAGAAGGCCTCCGAGGGCTCCCTCAAGGGCATCCTGCAGTACACCGAGGACCCGATCGTCTCCTCCGACATCGTGAACTCGCCGTTCTCCACGATCTTCGACTCGCTGATGACCATGGTCCAGGGCAACCAGGTCAAGGTCTTCGGCTGGTACGACAACGAGTGGGGTTACTCGAACCGCCTGGTCAACCTCACCACCCTCGTCGGTGGCCAGCTCTGATCCAGCGGAAGCTGATGTGATGTGAGCAGGAGCCCGGACGCCCCGCGTTCGGGCCCCTGCTCTGTCCCAAACCCGGGTCGGGACCCCCGGGTAGCCACTGCCGAGCGGTCCGCCGTCGTGCCGCTTCCACCTCCTCTTCCCAGGAGATCCGTCCACCGTGAAGAAGATCGAAGACCTCCAGGTCAACGGCCAGCGGGTGTTCGTCCGCGCCGACCTCAACGTGCCGCTGTCCAACGGCGCCATCACCGACGACGGCCGCATCCGCGCCGTCGCCCCGACCATCGCCAAGCTGGTCGCGGCCGGTGCCAAGGTGATCGTCGCTTCCCACCTGGGCCGCCCCAAGGGCGAGCCCGACCCGCAGTTCTCGCTCGCCCCGGTCGCCGTGCGACTCGGCGAGATCCTCGGCCGGCCGGTGTCCTTCGCCGCCGACACCGTGGGCGAGAGCGCGAAGGCCACCGTCGCCGCCCTGGGCGACGGCGAGGTCACGCTGCTGGAGAACCTGCGCTTCAACGCCGGCGAGACCGCGAAGGACGACGCCGAGCGCGGTGCCTTCGCCGACGAACTCGCCGCGCTGGCCGACCTCTACGTGGGCGACGGCTTCGGTGCGGTGCACCGCAAGCACGCCTCGGTGTACGACCTGCCCAAGCGCCTGCCGCACGCGGTCGGCGACCTGATCGCCACCGAGGTCGGCGTGCTCAAGCGCCTGACCGAGGAGGTGGAGCGCCCGTACGTGGTGGTGCTCGGCGGCTCCAAGGTCTCCGACAAGGTCGGCGTCATCGACAACCTGCTCGGCAAGGCCGACCGCATCCTGATCGGCGGCGGCATGGCGTACACCTTCCTCGCGGCCAAGGGCCACGAGGTCGGCATCTCGCTGCTGCAGAAGGACCAGATCCCCACCGTGCTGGAGTACCTCAAGCGCGGCGAGGAGACCGGCGTCGAGTTCGTGATCCCGGTCGACGTGGCGATCTCCGCCAGCTTCCCGGACACCAAGACCCACGCCCCGGTCGAGGACTTCGAGATCGTCGACGCGGACAAGATCCCCGCCGACAAGGAGGGCCTGGACATCGGCCCGCAGACCCAGCGGCTCTTCGCCGAGAAGCTGGCCGACGCGAAGACCGTGTTCTGGAACGGCCCGGTCGGCGTCTTCGAGCACCCGGCCTTCGCCGAGGGCACCAAGGCCGTCGCGCAGGCGCTGCTGGACAGTGACGCGTTCACCGTGGTCGGTGGTGGCGACTCCGCCGCCGCCGTCCGCATCCTGGGCTTCGACGAGAACGAGTTCGGGCACATTTCGACCGGCGGTGGCGCCAGCCTCGAGTACCTGGAGGGCAAGACCCTCCCCGGTCTCGCCGCCCTGGAGGACTGAGACATGACGGACCGTCTCCCGCTGATGGCGGGCAACTGGAAGATGAACCTCGACCACTTCGAGGCCATCCGCCACACCCAGGCGCTGGCGTTCTCGCTGGCCGACAAGGACTACGAGGCCGTCGAGGTCGCCGTCCTGGTCCCCTTCACCGACCTGCGCTCCGTGCAGACCCTGGTGGACGGCGACAAGCTGAAGCTCAAGTACGGCGCCCAGGACCTCTCGGCGCACGACTCCGGTGCCTACACCGGTGAGATCTCCGGCCCGATGCTCTCCAAGCTCAAGTGCGCCTTCGTGGCCATCGGCCACTCGGAGCGCCGCCAGTACCACGGCGAGAACGAGGAGATCGTCAACGCCAAGGTCAAGGCCGCCTACCGGAACGGGGTCACCCCGATCCTGTGCGTCGGCGAGCCGCTGGACATCCGCAAGGCCGGCACCCACGTCGAGTACACCCTGGCCCAGCTGGACGGTGCGCTGGACGGCGTCCCGGCCTCCGACGCCGAGTCGATCGTGGTCGCGTACGAGCCGGTCTGGGCGATCGGCACCGGCGAGGTGGCCACCCCGGAGGACGCGCAGGAGGTCTGCGCCGCGATCCGGGTCCGCCTGGGCGAGCTGTACTCGGCCGAGCTGGCCGACAAGGTCCGCGTGCTGTACGGCGGTTCGGTCAAGTCCTCGAGCGCGGCCGGCCTGATGGCCAAGCCCGACGTGGACGGTGCGCTGATCGGCGGTGCCTCGCTGGACGCCGACGAGTTCGTCAAGATCGTGCGCTACCGTGAGCAGGCAGTAGGCTAACGCCGCTCCAGCAACGTAGGCTTTGGGGCCGGGACCGCCGTCAGCGGCCCGGCCCCTTCGCCGAAGATACGAGAGATTGGTCCCGCTGTGGTTCTCGGGTTCACGATTGCCCTGATCGTCTTCAGCCTGCTGATGGTCCTCCTGGTGCTGCTGCACAAGGGCAAGGGCGGCGGTCTCTCCGACATGTTCGGTGGTGGCGCGATGTCCACCGGTGGCGGTTCGGCGGTCGCCGAGCGCAACCTCGACCGGATCACCATCATCGTCGGCATCGGCTGGTTCGCCAGCATCGTGGTGCTCGGCCTGGTGCTCAAGTACAAGGGCTGACACCACACTTCGGGTCCCGCGGGTACTGCCGGACTCCTGACGCGGCGTCGCATCGCGGCTTATGCTCGAAAGCGGTGAAGTGCCGGGAGTGGTGCGGACAGATCCTTAACCGCTGCTTACACTAGGACGACTTCGCCACCGGGCGTGGGCGTTCCAGCCCCTTTCCCGGGCAGCGGCCGAGATCGCAACGCACCAGTAAGCCTTCGCAGGGAGTCAGACCGTGGCAAGTGGCAACGCCATCCGTGGCAGCAGAGTCGGTGCCGGCCCGATGGGCGAGGCGGAGCGCGGCGAGTCCGCCCCCCGCAACCGGATCTCCTTCTGGTGTGCGAACAAGCACGAGACCAAGCCGAGCTTCGCTGCGGAGGCGGTCATCCCGGACACCTGGGACTGCCCCCGCTGCGGCTTCCCGGCCGGCCAGGACGAGCACAACCCGCCGGCGCCCTCGCGCAACGAGCCCTACAAGACCCACCTCGCCTACGTCCGCGAGCGTCGCACCGACGCCGACGGCGAGGCGATCCTCGCCGAGGCGCTGGCCAAGCTCCGCGGCGAGATCTGAACGAGCGTCGACCACAGCAGGCACGCAGCAGGGCCCGGCCTCCACGAGGAGACCGGGCCCTGACGCTTGCCCGGGGTCAGGCCGAGGCGGGCGGGTACAGCTGCGGCGGGATCTTCGCCGCGGCCGCCCTGTCCAGCAGCCAGAGGGTGCGGACGGTGCCCTGGGCGGCCGAGGCCGGGGCCAGCAGCTCGCCCGGCCCGGAGAGGGCCAGCGCGACCGCGCCGGCCTTGTCCTCGCCGGCCGCCAGCAGCCAGACCTCGCGGGCCGAGCGGATGGCGGGCAGGGTCAGCGAGACCCGGGTGGGCGGGGGCTTGGGCGCGCCCCGGACCCCGACCACGGTCAGCTCGGTCTCCCGCACACCGGGGTGCTCGGGGAAGAGCGAGGCGACGTGGGTGTCCGGGCCGACGCCGAGCAGCAGCACGTCGAACTCGGGCACCTCGCCGCGGCCGGCGGACTTCGCCAACTCCTCGGCGTACCGGGCGGCGGCGGACTCCACGTCCGAGCCGTCCGGGCCGTCCGAGGCGGGCATCTCGTGCACCCGGGCCGGGTCGAGCGGCAGCGCGTCGAGCAGCTCGGTCCGGGCCTGGGTGGCGTTGCGCTCCGGATCCCCGGCGGGGAGGTAGCGCTCGTCGCCCCACCAGATGTCCAGCCGGGCCCAGTCCACCGCGTCCCGGGCCGGGGACGCGGCGATGGCGGCCAGCAGCGCGTTGCCGTTGCGGCCGCCGGTGAGCACCACCGAGGCGGTGCCGCGGGCGGCCTGGGCGTCCACGATCCGGGTGATCAACCGGGCCGCGGCCGCCTGCGCCATCAGCTCCTTGTCGCCGTGGACCACCAGTTGGGGAGTGGCGGCCGTGCTCACGAGCCGGCCTTCTTCCGGGTGGCGGTCTTCTTGGCCGGTGCCGCCTTCTTGGCCGGGGCGGCCTTCTTGGCGGTGGCCTTCTTCGCGGCCGGCGCCTTCTTCGCGGGAGCCGTCGCGGCCGGTGCCTCCTCCTCCTCGACCCGGGCGGTGACCCGGGGCGGGGCGGCGACGGCGGCCTCGACCACCGGAGCAGCCGTCACCTGCTCCGACCTGGGCTCCTTGAGGCGCTCGATCGGCGTCTTCACGGCGGCCGCGTAGATGTCGTCCGGGTCGAGCCGGCGCAGCTCCTCGGCGATCAGCTCGGCCGTCTCCCGCCGCTTCAGGGCGACCTGACGGTCCGGCGCACCGGGCATCGACAGGGTGCCCATCAGGCCGTCCGGGCGGTCCAGGACGATGTCGCCGTCCTCGGTCCGCAGGGTCACCGAGGTGATGCCCGGACCGGCCGTCACCACCCGCTCCACCGGCACCCGCAGACGGGTCGTCAGCCAGAGGCCGAGCAGCTCGACGCTCGGGTTGTACGACTCGCCCTCGACCACCGCGGAGGTGATCGTCACCGGGCGCTGGTCCAGCGCGGCGGCCAGCATGGAGCGCCAGCCGGTGATCCGGGTCCAGGCCAGGTCGGTGTCGCCGGGGGTGTAGCTGGCGGCCCGCTGGGCCAGCTGGCCGACCGGGGACTCGGCGGTGACGGCGTCGGTGATCCGACGCTGGGCCAGCGCGCCGAGCGGGTCCTGGGCGGGGTGCAGCGGGGCGTTCTCCGGCCACCAGACCACCACGGGGGCGTCCGGCAGCAGCAGCGGGAGGACCACCGACTGGGCGTGCGAGGCGAGTTCGCCGTGCATCCGGAGGATGACGGTCTCGCCCGAGCCCGCGTCGGAGCCGACCAGGATCTCGGCGTCCAGCCGGGTCTCGGCCCGGGCGCGCGGGGAGCGGCCGGCCCGCTTGATGACGGCCAGGGTGCGCGAGGGGTGCTCGCGCGAGGCGTCGTTGGCGGCCTTGAGGGCGTCGTACGCGCTGCCCTCGTCGGTGACGATCACCAGCGTGAGGACCATGCCGGCCGCGGTGGAGCCGCTGTCCCGGCGGGCGTCCATCAGGGCCGCGTTGATCTTGCTGGAGGTGGTGTTGGTGAGGTCGGTCTTCATGGCCGGCGCCAGCTCCTGCCGTCTCGTGCGAGCATCTCGTCCGCCTCGGCGGGGCCCCAGGTGCCGGAGGAGTACTGGGCGGGCTTGCCGTGGGTGTCCCAGTACTGCTCGATCGGGTCGAGGATCTGCCAGGAGAGCTCGACCTCCTGGTGGCGCGGGAACAGGTTGGCGTCGCCGAGCAGCACGTCCAGGATGAGCCGCTCGTACGCCTCCGGGCTGGACTCGGTGAAGGACTCGCCGTAGGCGAAGTCCATCGTGACGTCGCGGACCTCGAAGGAGGTGCCCGGCACCTTGGAACCGAACCGCACGGTGACGCCCTCGTCCGGCTGGACCCGGATGACCAGGGCGTTCTGCCCCAGCTCCTCGGTCGCGTAGGAGTCGAACGGCAGGTACGGGGCGCGCTGGAAGACCACCGCGATCTCGGTGACCCGGCGGCCGAGCCGCTTGCCGGTGCGCAGGTAGAACGGCACCCCGGCCCAGCGGCGGTTGTTGATCTCCAGCTTGATGGCGGCGTAGGTGTCGGTCTTGGACTCGGGGTTGATGCCGTCCTCGTCCAGGTAGCCGACCACCTCCTCGCCGCCCTGCCAGCCGGCTGCGTACTGGCCGCGGACGGTGTGCTTGCCCAGGTCGGCCGGGAGCTTGACGGCGCTGAGCACCTTGAGCTTCTCGGCCACCAGGGCCTTGGGGTGGAAGGAGGCCGGCTCCTCGATGGCGGTGAGCGCCATCAGCTGGAGCAGGTGGTTCTGGATGACGTCGCGGGCCGAGCCGATGCCGTCGTAGTACCCGGCCCGGCCGCCGATGCCGATGTCCTCGGCCATGGTGATCTGCACGTGGTCCACGTAGGACCGGTTCCAGATCGGCTCGAACATCGAGTTGGCGAAGCGGAGCGCCAGGATGTTCTGGACGGTCTCCTTGCCGAGGTAGTGGTCGATCCGGAAGACCTCGTCACGGGGGAAGACCTCGTGGACGATCCGGTTCAACTCCTGGGCGCTCGCCAGGTCGTGGCCGAACGGCTTCTCGATCACCGCACGGCGCCAGGAGCCCTTCGGCGGGTCGGCCAGCCCGTGCTTCTTGAGCTGCTTGACCACGATCGGGAAGGCGCCGGGCGGGACGGACAGGTAGAAGGCGAAGTTGCCCCCGGTGCCCTGTGCCTCGTCCAGCTCGATGATCGTCTTGCGCAGGTGCTCGAACGCCTCGTCGTCGTCGAAGGTGCCCTGCACGAAGCGCATGCCCTTGGCCAGCTGCTGCCAGACCTCCTCGCGGAAGGGGGTGCGGGCGTGCTGCTTGACCGCGTCGTGGACCTCCTTGGCGAAGTCCTCGTCCTCCCACTCGCGGCGGGCGAAGCCGACGAGCGAGAAGCCCGGCGGCAGCAGGCCGCGGTTGGCCAGGTCGTAGATGGCCGGCATCAGCTTCTTGCGCGACAGGTCGCCGGTGACCCCGAAGATGACCAGGCCCGACGGGCCCGCGATGCGCGGGAGCCGTCGGTCTGCGGGGTCACGCAGCGGATTCGAGGGCGCGAGCGGGGGTTCGCCCTGCTCGCCCTCGGCCCCGGACAGGTCGGGGAAGGTTTCAGTGCTCACTGGTGGTGAACTCCGCTTCGTGAACGTCGGTGTGAGCGGGTGTCAGTGCTCGTCGGCGAAGGACGCCAGCGAGGCGGTGACGGTGTCCAGCAGCTCGGTCCAGGACTGCTCGAACTTCTGCACGCCCTCGTCCTCCAACACCTGGACCACGTCGTCGTAGTCCACGCCGGCGGCGGCGATGGCGTCCATCACGGCCTTGGCGTCGGCGTAGTTGGGGGTGATGGTGTCGCCGGTGACCACGCCGTGGTCGCCGGTGGCGTCCAGGGTGGCCTCGGGCATGGTGTTGACGGTGCCCGGCGCCACCAGTTCGGTGACGTACAGGGTGTCCGGGAGGTTCGGGTCCTTGACGCCGGTGGAGGCCCAGAGCGGACGCTGCGGCTTGGCACCGGCCGCCTCCAGCGCCTTCCAGCGCTCGCTGCCGAAGACCTCCTCGTACGCCTGGTAGGCGAGGCGGGCGTTGGCCAGCGCGGCCTTGGAGCGCAGGTCCTTGGCCTCGCCGCCGATCTTGTCCAGGCGCTTGTCGATCTCGGTGTCCACGCGGGACACGAAGAAGGAGGCGACGGACTCGATCTGGGACAGGTCCAGGCCGGTGGCCTTGGCCTTCTCCAGACCCGCCAGGTAGGCGTCCATCACGGCGCGGTAGCGCTCCAGCGAGAAGATCAGCGTGACGTTCACGCTGATGCCCTTGCCGAGGACCTCGGTGATGGCGGGCAGGCCGGCCTTGGTGGCGGGGATCTTGATCAGCACGTTGGGGCGGTCGACCAGCCACCACAGCTGCTTGGCCTCGGCCACCGTCGCGGCGGTCTCGTGCGCCAGCCGCGGGTCGACCTCGATGGAGACCCGGCCGTCGCGGCCGTTGCTGGCGTCGTAGACCGGGCGCAGCACGTCGGCCGCGTCGCGCACGTCCGAGGTGGTGATCATGCGGATCGCCTCGTCGGTGGTGACCTTGCGGACCGCCAGGTCGCGCAGCTGGCCGGCGTAGGCGTCGCTGCCGCCGCCGATGGCCTTCTGGAAGATGGTCGGGTTGGTGGTGACGCCGACCACGTGCTTGCTCTGCACCAGCTCGGCCAGGTTCCCGGAGTTCAGCCGGTCACGGCTGAGGTCGTCCAGCCAGATCGCCACGCCCTCGTCGCTGAGGCGCTTCAGTGCGTCAGTCATGGTGCTCATTCCTCTTTTGTTCTGATGAGAAGTCAGGGAGGGGTGGGTGCCCGCGGAGGGCACCCACCCCGGGTGCGACTAGCGCGAGACGGCCTCGACGGTGCGCAGCGAGGCGCGGGCGGCGTTGGCCACGGCGTCGGCGGTCAGGCCGAACTCGCGGAAGAGGACCTTGTAGTCGGCGGAGGCGCCGAAGTGCTCCAGGCTGACGATCCGGCCGGCGTCGCCGACCAGCTCGCGCCAGCCCTGGGCGATGCCCGCCTCGACCGAGACCCGGGCCTTCACGTTCGGGGGCAGCACGCTGTCCCGGTAGGCCTGGTCCTGCTCGTTGAACCACTCGATCGAGGGCATCGAGACGACCCGGGTCGGGATGCCGTCGGCCTCCAGCTCCTCGCGGGCCTGGACGGCCAGCTGCACCTCGGAGCCGGTGCCGATCAGGATCACCTTGGGCGCGGCGTCGGAGGCCTCGGCCAGCACGTAGCCGCCCTTGGCGGTGCCCTCGGCGGAGCCGAAGACCTCGCGGTCCCAGGTGGGCACGTTCTGGCGGGTCAGCGCCAGGCCGACCGGGCCGGGGTGGCTGGTCTGCCGCTCCAGCACGGTGCGCCAGGCGACGGCGGTCTCGTTGGCGTCGGCCGGGCGGACCATGGCCAGGCCCGGGATCGCGCGCAGGGAGGCCAGGTGCTCCACCGGCTGGTGGGTCGGGCCGTCCTCGCCGAGGCCGATCGAGTCGTGCGTCCAGACGTAGGTGACCGGCAGCTTCATCAGCGCGGCGAGGCGGACCGCCGGGCGCATGTAGTCGGCGAAGACCAGGAAGGTGCCGCCGAAGACACGGGTCCTCCCGTGCAGCGCGATGCCGTTCATGGTCGAGCCCATGGCGTGCTCGCGGATGCCGAAGTGGATCGTCCGGCCGTACGGGGAGGCCGACTTGAGCGGGTTCCCCTCCGGCAGGAAGGAGCTGTGCTCGTCGATCGTGGTCAGGTTGGACTCGGCCAGGTCGGCCGAACCGCCCCAGAGCTCGGGGATGACCGCGCCGAGCGCCTTCAGGGTGTCGCCGGAGGCCTTGCGGGTGGCGACCTCCTTGCCGGACTCGAAGACCGGGACGGCCTTCTCCCAGCCGTCCGGCAGCTCGCCGGCGGAGATCCGGTCGAACTCGGCGGCCCGCTCCGGGTTGGCCTCGCGCCAGGCGTGGAAGCCCTTCTCCCACTCGGCCCGGCCGGCCTTGCCGCGCTGGACGACCTCGCGGGCGTGGTCGATGACCGCCTCCGAGACCTCGAAGGTCTTGGTCGGGTCGAAGCCCAGCACCTTCTTGGTGGCGGCGATCTCGGCCTCGCCGAGCGCGGAGCCGTGCGCCTTGGCGGTGTTCTGGGCGTCCGGGGCCGGCCAGGCGATGATGGTGCGCATCGCGATGATCGACGGACGGGCGGTCTCGGCCTTCGCGGCGGCCAGCGCGGCGGCCAGCGCGTGGACGTCCACGTCGCCGTCGGCCTTCTGGGTGATCCGCTGCACGTGCCAGCCGTACGCCTCGTAGCGGCCGAGCACGTCCTCGGAGAAGGCGGTCTCGGTGTCGCCCTCGATCGAGATGTGGTTGTCGTCGTACAGCGCGACCAGGTTGCCCAGCTTCTGGTGGCCGGCCAGCGAGGACGCCTCGGCCGAGATGCCCTCCTCCAGGTCGCCGTCGCTGACGATGGCCCAGACGGTGTGGTCGAACGGGGAGGTGCCGGCGGCCGCCTCCGGGTCGAACAGGCCGCGCTCGTAGCGGGCGGCCATCGCCATGCCCACCGCGTTGGCGATGCCCTGGCCCAGCGGGCCGGTGGTGGTCTCGACCCCGGCGGTGTGGCCGTGCTCCGGGTGGCCCGGGGTGCGGCTGCCCGCGACGCGGAAGGCCTTCAGGTCGTCCAGCGAGAGCCCGTAACCCGACAGGTAGAGCTGGGTGTAGAGCGTCAGCGAGGTGTGGCCGGGGGAGAGGACGAAGCGGTCACGGCCGGCCCACGCGGGGTCGGTCGGGTCGTGGCGCAGGAAGCGCTGGAAGATCACGTACGCGGCGGGGGCCAGCGACATGGCCGTCCCCGGGTGTCCGTTGCCGACCTTCTGGACGGCGTCCATGGCCAGGACACGGGCGGTGTCGACGGTCCGCTGGTCCAGCTCGGTCCACTCGAATGCGTTCGGCGTGGTGCTCACCCTTTCTCAGGGCTCCTTCCATATGAAGAGTGACCCCGTGATGGACCGGGCCGGCCACGGCACTGTGGACCTGACGTCTCGTTGGTTCCGGTCACGGAGGGTTGATCCCGCTTCTCTGTGCGAGCCTACCGCCCGGGCGGGCCTTCACCCTGCGTGGCAGGACATCCCGGACGTACCTCCCGGTATTCCGGTGGACCGTGTCACCTGCTCACCTCCCAGCCTCACGCGGAACCCGTCCGACGGCCCGTCAGGTGAGCAGGACGGGGGACGCGGCCGCTTTGCCACGATTCACCCGGCGGTGTGCGGTTCCGCCTCGCCGGAGGACCCCGGCGCCGGTCCCGGTATATGGAGCGTCTAAGGTGGCGTGGTACGCGCAGTGCGGACGGATTCGGCACGTTCTGGTTCCGGGGACGCCTGTGAAGATTCACCGTGAGTTGGGGTGTCCGTGACCGCCGTTGAATCCCGTCCTGCCGGGGTGCTGGGGACTTCCCCTGCCCGCAGGCCGTTCGGGGCCCGCGTCGGGGCGTTCGTCGCGCTGACGAAGCCCCGGATCATCGAACTGCTGCTGATCACCACCGTGCCGGTGATGTTCCTGGCCCAGCGCGGAGTGCCCGACCCACTGCTGGTCGTCTGGGTGGTGGTCGGCGGGTACCTCTCCGCCGGCGGCGCCAACGCGCTCAACATGTACATCGACCGCGACATCGACGCCGTGATGTCCCGGACCGAGCGCCGCCCGCTGGTGACCGGCATGGTCTCGCCGCGCGAGGCGCTGGTCTTCGGCATCTCGCTGGCCGTCCTGTCGACGGCCTGGCTCTGGCTGCTGGTCAACCCGCTGGCCTCCGGGCTGGCGCTGGCCGCGCTCCTCTTCTACGTCTTCGTCTACACGCTGGGCCTGAAGCGGCGAACCGCGCAGAACATCGTCTGGGGCGGCATCGCCGGCTGCATGCCGGTCTTCGTCGGCTGGGCGGCGGTGACCAACTCGCTGTCCTGGTCGGCGCTGGTGCTCTTCCTGGTCATCTTCTTCTGGACGCCGCCGCACTACTGGCCGCTGTCGATGAAGGTCCGGGACGACTACGCCAAGGCCGGCGTGCCGATGCTGCCGGTGCTCAAGGGCAACCTCGCGGTGGCCCGTCAGATCGTCGCCTACTCCTGGGTGATGGTCGCCGTGTCGATGCTGCTCTGGCCGCTGGCGCACACCAGCTGGCTGTACCCCGTCTCGGCGGCGGTGCTCGGTGCCTTCTGGCTGAAGGAGGCGCACGGGCTGCACGCCCGGGCCAAGGCCGGGGTGGTCGGGGCGAAGCTGAAGGAGATGCGGCTGTTCCACTGGTCGATCACCTACCTGACCCTGCTGTTCGTGGTCATCGCGGTGGACCCGTTCATCGGCTGACGTGACGTCACGGCGGAGGCCCCCTGCGGGGGGCTTTCGGCGTTTTCGGGGGTGGGGTGGGTCGTTGGTCGTTGCGGTGGACCCGTTCATCGGCTGACGTGACGTCACGGCGGAGGCCCCCTGCGGGGGGCTTTCGGCGTTTTCGGGGGGTGGGGAGGAGCCGGCACAGGTCGTCGGCCGGGGCTCCTCGTGACGGAGGCCCCCCCGGGCGGGCTTGGTGCCTGACTCGCCCTCGGGGGACCCCCGCCGGAGGCGGGTCAGCGGGCGGGGAGTTCGCTGGGGCCGACGTGGTCGTCGAGCCAGGCCATCAGGGGCTGGGAGTCGCGGATGAACCCGGCGATCGTCTCCGCCGCCTCCGGGGTGCCCATCCAGGCGGCGGGCTCCCACTCCTGCCAGGCGACCAGGCCCTTGTTGCGCAGCAGTCCGATCCGCGGGTGGTCCTTGGTGAAGCCGCGCGGGGTGGTCCTCAGCGGCTCCTGCCCGTGCACCGCGAGGCCCCCGGCCTCGACCGCCGCGATCACCCGCTCCAGCTCGGCGCCGGTCACGTCCTCGGCCACCGCGGCCCGGTAGCGGGCGAGTTGGTCGGTGGCCAGTCGGTACATGCCGTTGCCGCAGGCCAGGTGGTCGGCGGAGAGCTGGATGTAGCCCCCGCTGTCCAGCCAGGCCCCGATGTGGGTCTTGTACGGGGTCTTGTCCTTGCTGAAGCGCACGTCCCGGAACGGCCGGAACACCTTGCCGGGCCCGAACTCGGGCTCCAGCGCGTCCAGCAGGGCGAGCATCGGCGCGCGGACGTCCTGCTCGTAGCGGGCCTTGTGGGCCTGCCAGAACGGCTTGGAGTTGTCGGTCTCCAGCTGCTCGAAGAACTCGAAGGCCTCGGCGGGCCAGCCTTGGAAGGTCACCCGGCCAGCCTATGCACTCCGCCGATGTGTTGGGCCGCACACGCCGATCCCGTCGCCAGACCGACTACCCGTCGGTAGCATGCGGTCCATGAGCAGCGCAGAGACCGCCACCACCGCCGCGCCGGACGCCCGCGCCGAGCGCCGTGCCAAGCGCATCGCCAAGAACATCCAGAGCTTCGCCAAGCAGCACGGCGGCTCCGTCGAGGGCGTGGTCGAGCACGTCAGCGGCATCGCCACCCGGATCGTGCTGGTCGGCGCGGACGGCTCCTGGGGCGACCAGGTCGCGCCCAGCCAGGCCGTCGGCCTGCGCGCCGCCGAGCTGGCCGGCGTGAAGCTGCACGAGGACTTCGAGGGCGAGCTGGCCCTCAAGGTGCGCACGAGCGGCTACGAGTGGAAGCGCATGGCGGGCCTCCAGCTGGGCGGCTGACGGACCGTACGACGAAGGCCCGGACCCAGGGTGGGTCCGGGCCTTCGTCGTACCGTCAGGCGTCCTGCAGGGCCTGGGCGGGCACCGGCACGGGCGCGGCCACCACCGGGCGGTGGCGCAGCGAGAGCGGCACCCGCAGGGCGGCGATCCAGACCAGGGCGGCGCCGAGCATGTGCAGGCCGACCAGGATCTCCGGAGCGTCGGTGAAGTACTGGACGAACCCGATCAGGCCCTGGGCGAGCAGCAGCACCAGCAGCTCGACGGCCCGGCGGCGGGCGGCCTTCGGAGCCTTGACGGCGGCCAGCGTGAAGATCACCGCGACGGTCAGGCCGAGGGCCAGGAAGACGAAGTCGGTGTGCAGCTGGGCGAGCCGGTCGTAGTCCACCGGGATCCGGGCGACCGGCTTGCCGTCCGAGCTGGAGGCGCCGGGGTGGTGGCCCGCGCCGGTGACCAGGGTCCCGGCCACCACCAGCAGGCCCATCGCCACCACCAGCACGTCGGCCAGCTGCCGGACGGGGCGGGGCACCAGCGGCTCGGGCTCCCCGTCACCCTCCTTGGCCCGCTCCCAGGTCAGCACCGCGACCCAGACCAGGCCCATCGCGGCGATCAGGTGGGCGCCGACGATGTAGGGGTTGAGGCCGGTCAGCACGGTGATGCCGCCGAGCACGGCGTTGCTCATCACCAGCCAGAACTGGGCCCAGCCCAGCCGGCTGACGCTCCGCCGCCAGGGCTCGGTGCACCGCCCCGCCAGGGTGACCCAGGCGACCGCCGCGCAGAGCACGTAGGTGAGCATCCGGTTGGTGAACTCGATGACCCCGTGCACGCCCATCTCGGCGGTCGGGGTCAGGCTCTCGGCGGTGCAGCGCGGCCAGGTCGAGCAGCCCAGCCCGGAGGCGGTGAGCCGGACGGCGCCGCCGGTCACCACGATGACCACGCTCATCACCAGCGCGGCCAGCGCGGCCCGGCGGACGGTCTCGGCGGTCGGGTGCCAGCGCTCGGCGAGCAAGGAGGAGGGGGTACGCACGCCTGACACTGTAATTCGCCTTATTCGTGATCAATGCACCAGGGCGCCGCCCGCCGTCAGGCGCGTCTCTTCCCCTTGATCCGGCGGGGCCAGGGGAACAGCCGGGGTCTGCGCTTGGCGGCCAGGTCCTCGATCCAGCCGAAGCAGAGGACGAACAGGCCGATCAGCGGGACGCCGACGAGCAGCTGCGGGTACATGGTGCGCAGCAGCCAGCCGAGGTTCTCGGCGAGGAAGTCGCTGCGCCAGCACAGGTCGATGATCGGGACGGAGAGCTCCAGCGCCAGGGTGTGCCAGAGGTAGACGCTGACGGCGCGGGCGTTGAGCAGGCTGATCAGACCGTTCCAGCGCTCCAGCCTCGGCGGCCACTCCTTCCACGACGGGCTGAGGTGGAGCAGCAGCAGGACGAAGCCGAAGGACCAGATCGCCTGGCCGACCGGGACGCTCTCCAGGTCGGTGACCTCGGTCGGGTCGATCACCGGGCGGCTGGTGTACCACCAGAAGCCGGCCAGCATCACCAGCGGGGCGACGGACGGGGCGACGTACTGCGGGAGCTTCTTGAGCAGGCCCTCGTTGTGGGCCATGCCGAGGATCCAGCAGGAGCCGAAGACCAGGAAGTCGCTGAGGGTCTCCCAGATCCGGCCGTCCTCGGGGAGGTAGCCGCTGGCCATCGCCAGCGCCAGCGGGGTCAGCACGGTGACCACCGGGAAGCGGCGCAGGCAGCGCAGCATCAGCGGGGAGAGCAGCACGTACCAGAGGTAGGCCCGCAGGTACCAGAGCGGGACGCCGACCTGCTCGCCCCAGCTGTGCTCCATCAGCCCGCCGAAGCCGGGCAGGTCGCCGACCGGGTAGGGCGGGGTGGAGAGCGGCACCAGCCACAGCGCCATCTTGCCCCACCACCAGCCGGGGTGGCCCTCGGAGTTCGGGCCCCAGCCGTCCAGGATCCACAGGGTGGTGATCACCGCGCCGAACAGCCAGAGCGGCGGCAGCAGGCGGCGCAGTCGGCCGCGGATCACGCCGAGCGCGGGCTTGGCCAGCGAACGGGCCATCAGGGAGCCGGCCAGCGCGAACATCACGCCCATGGACGGGAAGACCAGCGGCAGCCAGGACCAGCTGAAGTTGTGGTAGAGCACCACGCGGCCCAGCGCGAGGGCGCGGAGCAGGTCGAGGTAGCGGTCGCGGCCGCCGCCGCGCTTCACCGGGGCGGGCTCGGGCTCGGCCTCGGGCCCGGCGGCGGCAGGCTCGGGGAGCTGCCACTCCTCGGGGATGCGGGGCTGCGGCAGGACGCGCAGCTGGACGGTTTCGATGTGCTGCGGGTGGCTGGACATGGGCGGTTCCTGCGCGGTGAGGACGGAGCGGGCGGTGCGGGGGGAGGCGGTGCCGCGGGCGGGGAGGTTCAGCGGGCCGGGGTGGTGGCCGGTGCGACCGCCCCGTCGACCCGGATGGTGGCCGGCACGGGCGCCTGGGGGAGGGCGCCGAGGAGGGGAGAGGTGGTCACCGTGGCTGACGCTAGTGCAGCCCCGTCGGCTGATTGACCGTCAATGTCCGATCTGAGTGGTTCTGCGCCTCCCTTGTGACCGGATCGAGATTACGTACACCCCAAGGCTGGCAGGCCACCGTCAGGTCGGGGGAGTGCCCGTTTCATCCTCATAAAACGTCAACTCTCCCGAACTGCTGGGCATTCAGGGGCAGTCTCGGGCATTCGCGACATTGGTCTTGACCAGTCGGGGGTTGGCTGGAAAGAGTGCGCCTTGACCCGTGTTCCGTCATGGCCGCACCCACAGCGGAGATCCTGCACATGCGCATATCCGTGCCCGCCGCCGCACTCCTCCTCGGCAGCTCGCTCGCCCTCGCCCCCCTCGCCGTCCCGACGGCCTCCGCGGTCCCGAACGGTGACCAGTGCGCCGGCCTCGGCGTGGCCAACCTCTACGGCGAGTTCATCGAGGGCGACGACTCGCACAGCCCCGACGCCGAGGGCGCGGTCGCGGTCGGAGGCAACTTCAGCGGCACCTTCACCGTCGGCAACGAGCTGACCGCCGCCCAGATCGACCGGCTGCCCGGGAAGAACGCCTTCGTGGTGGCCGGCAACGTCTCCGGCAACGTCCAGGTCATGAAGGGCAACGGCGTCTACGGCGGCACCCTGACGGGCAAGCTGGAGGCGCACCAGGGCAAGATCGCCAAGGGCCCGTCCCCGATCGACTTCGCCGCCGAGTTCGCCAAGCTGCGGGCCGCCTCCACCCAGCTGGCCGCCGCGCCCGCGAACGGCAAGGCCGTCACCGACGGCAACGCGCTGCGCCTCACCGGCACCGACCAGAAGCTCAACCACTTCGTCGTCCCCGCCGAGCAGTTGGAGAAGGCCAAGGAGGTCCACCTGACCGTCCCGGCCGGCGCCGTCACCGTCGTCACGGTGACCGGCGGCTCCTACGACCAGGCCAAGGCCGGCACCACCGGGTTCCTGCTCAACGGCGTGCTGGACGACAAGCTGCAGAGCGTCGCGGGCGGCGCCGTCCGCGAGAAGCTGCTCTGGAACTTCCCGACCGCCACCCAGGTCGTCAAGAACAGCGGCAACGCCTGGCCGGGAAGCGTGCTCGCCCCCAACGCCCACTTCGACCTCGGCAAGGGCGGCCCGGTCAACGGCTCCGTCATCGCCAAGTCGCTGGTCGGCACCGGCGGCGCGGAGACCCACCACTACCCCTTCGCCGGCTGCCTCCCGCTGACCCCGTCGGCCAGCCCGTCGCCGAGCACCCCGGGCACCGGCCCCTCGCCGTCCGCGAGCACCTCGGCCTCGCCGTCGGCCAGCCCGTCGCCGAGCACCCCGGGCACCGGCCCCTCCACTCCGCCCAGCGGTTCCGGCACCCCCTCGGCCGGCGGCAGCGGCACCCCGTCCGGGTCCGCCACCACCCCCGGCGGCACCGCACCGAGCGCCTCCCCCTCCTCGCCCGGGGGCGGCCTGGCCTTCACCGGCGCCAGCGGCCTGCTGCCGCTGACCATCGGCGGCGTGGTGATCGTCGGCGCCGGCGCGGCCGTCGTGGTGGCGACCCGCCGCCGCAAGGGCCGCCGCGCCTGACCGGCCGTCAGCAGGGCACGCACCCGCCGTTCGGAACCGAACGGCGGGTGCGTACTTTTTTCGCCAAGCCCGCCGGTGCCGCGGCCGTCCGCCGGTAGAGTCCGCTCGAAGGTCCGCGCGGGGGAGTCAAGACCCTTGCCGGGCAAGGTCGTTCGGGAGGGAGCAGCGGATGGCACGGCAGCGTGGGGTGTTCGGCGCGGTACTGGCGACGGGGGTCCTGGCCCCCGTACTGCTGGCGGGTGGCGCGGCGGCCGTATCGCCGCAGCACGGCGTCGAGTGGACGGTCGGCTGCGACAAGGTCAGCGTCCGGCTGTCCGGTTACGGCGAGCAGTTCACCAACCGGGTCTCGCTGGAGATCGGCGGCAAGGCGGTGCTCACGGAGGAGAAGTTCTCCACCGCGTTCACCAAGGAGTTCCCGGTGGCCGCGCACACCGAGGACCTCACCGTCACCCTCACGGTGACCACCGATCAGGAGCCCAAGTCCCCGATCACCAAGACGGCGACCAGCGCCCCCTGCCCGAAGCCCACCCCGACGCCCACGCCGACCCCGAGCGCCACCCCGACCCCGACCCCGACGCCCAGCGCGACGCCGTCGAAGAAGCCGAGCCCCAAGCCGAGCGCCCCGCAGCTGGCCGAGACCGGTGGCGGCGGCAGCGCCGTCCCGATCGCCCTGGCCGGCGCTGGCGTGCTGCTGGTCGGCGGCGCCCTGGTGCTGGTCGGACGCCGCCGCTCGCGCTGAGGGCTACTCCCAGCGGAAGAAGCGGGCCGCCAGGCCCAGCCCCAGCACCGCCCAGGCGCCGAGGATGCCCAGGTCCGCCCAGGGCATCCCGGCGCCGTGCTGGAGCACCCCGCGCAGCCCGTCGGAGAGCGCGCTGATCGGCAGCAGCTCCAGCACCGGCTGGATCGCGGAGGGGAACTTCGACAGCGGCACCACCACGCCGCCGGCCAGCAGCAGCAGGACGAAGACCAGGTTGGCCGCCGCCAGGGTGGCCTCCGCGCGCAGCGTCCCGGCCATCAGCAGGCCGAGGCCGGAGAAGGCGGCGGTGCCGAGCAGCAGCAGGGCGGCCACCGCGAGCGGGCTGCCCTGCGGGGACCAGCCCAGGGCCAGCGCGATCGCCGAGAGCAGGGCCACCTGGAGCACTTCGGTCACCAGCACGCAGCCGGTCTTGGCGGCCATCAGCGCCCAGCGCGGCAGCGGGCTGGCGCCCAGCCGCTTGAGCACGCCGTAGCGCCGCTCGAAGCCGGTGGCGATGGCCTGGCCGGTGAAGGCGGTGGACATCACCGCGAGCGCCAGCAGGCCCGGGGCCAGGAAGTCGACCCGCTTGCCCGGGCCCTCCACGTCCACCACGTCCACGGCCGAGAACAGCACCAGCAGCACGGTCGGGATGACCACGGTGAGCAGCAGCTGCTCGCCGTTGCGCAGCAGCATCTTGGTCTCGAACGCGGTCTGCGCCAGCAGCATCCGCCCGACCGGGGCGGCGCCGGGCATCGGCTCGTAGGTGGTCATCGCAGTTCCCGTCCGGTCAGTTCGAGGAAGACGTCTTCGAGGCTGCGCCGACGCACCGTCAGCTTCTCGGGCAGCACGCCCACCGAGGCGCACCAGGCGGTCACGGTGGCGGGCAGCGCCGGGTCGAGGGTGGCCTCCACCCGGTAGCTGCCGGGGGAGGTCTCGGTGGCGTGGGCGCCGTCCGGCAGAGCCTTGTGCAGGCCACCGAGGTCGAGGCCGGCCGGGGCCTCGAAGTGCAGGGCGGACTCGGAGCCGCCGCGGCAGAGCTCCTCCACGGTGCCGTCGGCGATCACCCTGCCGGCGTCCACGATCGCCACCCGGTCGGCCAGCTCCTCGGCCTCGTCCAGGTGATGGGTGGTCAGCACCACGGTCACGCCGTCCCGGCGCAGGTCGCGGACCAGCTCCCAGGTGGCCCGGCGGGCCTGCGGGTCCAGCCCGGCGGTGGGCTCGTCCAGGAAGACCAGCTCGGGGCGGCCGACCACGGCCATCGCCAGCGCCAGCCGCTGCTGCTGCCCGCCGGAGAGCCGGCGGTAGGTGGTGCGGCCGCAGGAGCCGAGGCCCAGCCGCTCGACCAGCGCGTCCACGTCCAGCGGGTGGGCGTGCAGCTTCGCGGTGTGCCGCAGCATCTCGACCGCGCGGGCCCCCGCGTACACGCCGCCGGACTGCAGCATCACGCCGATCCGGGGCCGCAGCGCGGCCGCCTCGGCGACCGGGTCGAGGCCCAGCACCCGGACGGTCCCGGCGTCCGGACGGCGGTATCCCTCGCAGGTCTCGATGGTGGTGGTCTTGCCCGCGCCGTTCGGCCCCAGGACGGCGGTCACGCTGCCCCGGGCGATGGTCAGGTCGAGCCCGTCCACGGCGGTCTTCGAGCCGTACCTCTTCACCAGCCCGGTGACCTGGACCGCTGGTTCGCTATGCATGCGGCTGAGTCTAAGAGGGCCCGCACCGGCCCCCGGACCGGGCCTCGATGATCACAAATCCCAGGTCAGGTAAGGCTTGCCTGCGTGACAGATGTCATCGGTGAGGTGTGGATCACGGCTTGAACCTCCGGAAGGAATTACGCAACAATCGTGTTGTGAAAAACATGCGCGAGCACGCCCAGCTGCCGGAGGCCCACGCGGCCCCCGGCTGCGCCGTGCCCGCGTCCCCGGAGACGGACGGCCATCCGGCCACCCGGGACAGGGTCGCCCGCTCGATCCTGGACCACGGGCCGTCCTCCGCGGCCGACCTGGCCAGCCGCCTGGGCCTGACCGCCGCCGCCGTCCGCCGCCACCTGGACGGCCTCGCCGCCGCCGGGCTGGTCGACGCGCGCGAGCAGCGGGTCTACGGCAGCCGCGGCCGCGGCCGCCCGGCCAAGGTCTTCGCCCTCACCGACGCGGGCCGGTCCGCCTTCTACCAGGCCTACGACCAGCTCGCCGCCGACGCGCTGCGCTGGATCTCCGAGTCGGTGGGCGGCGGCAAGGCGGGTGAGGAGGCGGTCGCCGCCTTCGCCCGGGACCGCTTCGGCCGCCAGGGCGAGCGCTACCGCGCCGAGCTGGAGCTGGCCGATTCCGGCCAGCGCGCCGAGGCGCTGGCGAAGGCGCTGAGCGCCGACGGGTACGCTGCCACGGTGCGGCGAGTGCCGTCGGCGGCCTCCCCCAAGGCGCCGGCCGGCGCCCAGCTCTGCCAGCACCACTGCCCGGTCGCGCACATCGCCGAGCAGTTCCCGCAGCTCTGCGAGGCGGAGACGGAAGTCTTCTCCCAGCTCCTGGGCACCCATGTGCAACGGCTGGCCACCATCGCCCACGGCGACGGGGTCTGCACCACCTATGTGCCGGCACCCGGTGCCGCACCGTCAGCTGGCGCCCGCCAGCTGCCCGGTGCCGTGCCGACTGCCGGTACGTCCACTCCACCAGTACCTGCGTCCGCGCGGAGGAACCTCGCATGACTGACACCGTTTCGCACCCGGAGCTCGAGGGCCTCGGCACCTACGAGTACGGCTGGTCCGACCCGGACGCCGCCGGTGCCACCGCCAAGCGCGGCCTCAGCGAGGACGTCGTCCGCGACATCTCGGCGAAGAAGTCCGAGACGGAGTGGATGCTCAACCTGCGCCTGAAGGGCCTGAAGCTCTTCGGCAAGAAGCCCATGCCGACCTGGGGCTCCGACCTGACCGGCATCGACTTCGACAACATCAAGTACTTCGTCCGCTCCACCGAGAAGCAGGCCGCCTCCTGGGAGGAGCTGCCCGCCGACATCAAGGCGACGTACGACAAGCTCGGCATCCCGGAGGCGGAGAAGCAGCGCCTGGTCGCCGGTGTCGCCGCGCAGTACGAGTCCGAGGTCGTCTACCACCAGATCCGCGAGGACCTGGAGGAGCAGGGCGTCATCTTCCTGGACACCGACACCGCGCTCAAGGAGCACCCGGAGCTCTTCAAGGAGTACTTCGGCACCGTGATCCCGGCCGGCGACAACAAGTTCGCCGCGCTGAACACGGCCGTGTGGTCCGGCGGCTCGTTCATCTACGTGCCGAAGGGCGTGCACGTGGACATCCCGCTGCAGGCCTACTTCCGGATCAACACCGAGAACATGGGCCAGTTCGAGCGGACGCTGATCATCGTCGACGAGGACGCCTACGTCCACTACGTCGAGGGCTGCACCGCCCCGATCTACTCCTCGGACTCGCTGCACAGCGCCGTGGTCGAGATCATCGTCAAGAAGGGCGGCCGCTGCCGCTACACGACCATCCAGAACTGGTCGAACAACGTCTACAACCTGGTGACCAAGCGCGCCGTCGCGTACGAGGGCGCCACCATGGAGTGGGTCGACGGCAACATCGGCTCCAAGGTCACCATGAAGTACCCGGCCGTCTACCTGATGGGCGAGCACGCCAAGGGCGAGACCCTGTCGATCGCCTTCGCGGGCGAGGGCCAGCACCAGGACGCCGGCGCCAAGATGGTCCACATGGCCCCGAACACCTCCTCGAACATCGTCTCCAAGTCGGTGGCCCGCGGCGGTGGCCGGACGTCGTACCGCGGTCTGATCGAGATCGGCGAGGGCTCCAAGGGCGCCAAGTCCAACGTGCTCTGCGACGCGCTGCTGGTGGACACCATCTCCCGCTCGGACACCTACCCCTACGTCGACGTCCGCGAGGACGACGTCTCGATGGGCCACGAGGCGACGGTCTCCAAGGTCTCCGAGGACCAGCTGTTCTACCTGATGAGCCGTGGCATGACCGAGTTCGAGGCGATGGCGATGATCGTCCGCGGCTTCGTGGAGCCGATCGCCCGCGAGCTGCCGATGGAGTACGCGCTGGAGCTCAACCGGCTGATCGAGCTGCAGATGGAGGGTTCGGTCGGCTGACGCACCGTCAGTCTCCGTGACCCGCCCGACTTTTTGAGGAAGAGAGCACCACGAACAGCCATGGCTGAGCAGAACACTTCCGGCTCCACCACCGCCGGTTCGATCGAGGTCGGCACCGCCGGCGCCGGCGCCCAGCTCGCGGGCCCCGGCACCGGCCGGGCCACCGTCAAGCAGCCGATCGACGCCCGCGTCGCGGTCAAGCCCTCGTACGACGTCAACGACTTCCCGGTGCCGCACGGCCGCGAGGAGGACTGGCGGTTCACCCCGCTGCACCGCCTCGGCGGCCTGCACGACGGCACCGCCGCCGAGGGCGCGGCCGGCCAGGACAAGGTCGAGCTGAGCCTGCCCGAGGGCGTCACCGCCGAGACCGTCGGCCGGGACGACGCCCGTCTGGGCAAGGCCGGCAAGCCGGTGGACCGGGTCGCCGCGCAGGCGTTCTCCGCGTTCCAGCAGGCGCTGGTCGTCACCGTCCCCAAGGAGACGGTGCTCACCGAGCCGGTCCGGATCGACGTGCACGGCGAGGGCGGCACCGCCTTCGCGCACGTGCTGGTCGAGGTCAAGCCCTTCGCCGAGGCGGTCGTGGTGATCAACCACACCGGCACCGGCACCCGGGCGGCCAACGTCGAGCTGCTGCTCGGCGACGGCGCCAAACTCACCTTCGTCTCGATCCAGGACTGGGAGCGGGACGCGGTGCACGCCGCCCAGCACACCGCCCTGGTCGGCCGGGACGCCTCGCTCAAGTCGGTCGTGGTGACCTTCGGCGGCGACGTGGTCCGCCTGCACCCGCGGGTGAGCTACGCCGCCCCCGGCGGCGAGGCCGAGCTCTTCGGCCTGTACTTCGCGGACGCCGGGCAGCACCTGGAGCACCGCCTGGTGATCGACCACGACACCCCGCACTGCCGGTCCAACGTGGTCTACAAGGGCGCGCTGCAGGGCCAGGACGCGCACGCGGTCTGGGTCGGCGACGTGCTGATCCGCGCCGCCGCCGAGGGCACCGACACCTACGAGCTCAACCGCAACCTGGTGCTCACCGACGGCGCCCGGGTCGACTCGATCCCGAACCTGGAGATCGAGACCGGCGAGATCGTCGGCGCCGGCCACGCCTCGGCGACCGGCCGCTTCGACGACGAGCAGCTCTTCTACCTGATGGCCCGTGGCATCCCGGCCGACGAGGCCCGGCGCCTGGTGGTCCGCGGCTTCTTCGCCGAGCTGGTCCAGCAGATCGGCGTCCCGGAGATCCAGGACCACCTGATGGAGAAGATCGAAGCCGAGCTGGAAGCGGCCGTCTGATGAGCTTTCTCCGAGCCTGCGCGCTGTCCGAGCTGGCCGAGGACACCCCCAAGCGCGTCGAGCTGAACGGCGTACCGGTGTCCGTCGTCCGCACCGAGGGCGAGGTGTTCGCGATCAACGACATCTGCTCGCACGCGAACGTGTCGCTCTCCGAGGGCGAGGTCGAGGACTGCATGATCGAGTGCTGGCTGCACGGCTCCAGCTTCGACCTGCGCACCGGCAAGCCCAACGGTCTGCCCGCCACCAAGCCGGTCGCCGTCTATCCCGTGAAGATCGAAGGGGACGATGTGCTCGTCTCCGTCAACCAGGAGTCCTGAGTACACATGGCAACGCTTGAAATCCGTGACCTGCACGTCTCCGTCGAGGCCGAGAACGGCCCCCGCGAGATCCTGAAGGGCGTCGACCTGACGGTCAAGCAGGGCGAGACGCACGCGATCATGGGCCCGAACGGCTCCGGCAAGTCCACCCTGGCCTACTCGCTGGCCGGCCACCCCAAGTACACCGTCACCGGCGGCACCGTCCTGCTGGACGGCGAGGACGTGCTGGAGATGTCGGTCGACGAGCGCGCCCGGGCCGGCGTCTTCCTGGCCATGCAGTACCCGGTCGAGGTCCCCGGCGTCTCGGTCTCCAACTTCCTGCGCACCGCCGCCACCGCCGTCCGCGGCGAGGCCCCCAAGCTGCGCACCTGGGTGAAGGAGGTCAAGGAGGCCATGGCCGCGCTGTCCATGGACCCGGCCTTCGCCGAGCGCAACGTCAACGAGGGCTTCTCCGGCGGCGAGAAGAAGCGCCACGAGATCCTCCAGCTGGAGCTGCTCAAGCCGAAGATCGCGATCCTCGACGAGACCGACTCCGGCCTGGACGTCGACGCGCTGCGGATCGTCTCCGAGGGCATCAACCGGGTCCGCTCGACCGGTGAGGTCGGCACCCTGCTGGTCACGCACTACACCCGCATCCTGCGGTACATCAAGCCCGACCACGTCCACGTCTTCGCGGGCGGCCGCATCGTCGAGTCCGGCGGTGCCGAGCTGGCCGACAAGCTGGAGAACGAGGGCTACGAGGCATATGTGAAGGGCGGCGCTTCCGAGTGACGATCATTCATCCCGGCTCGGCGCTGACCGGGCTCCTGGACACTGACGCGATCCGCAAGGACTTCCCGGTCCTCCAGCGGCTGCTGCACGACGACAAGCAGCTGGTCTACCTGGACAACGCGGCCACCTCGCAGAAGCCCCGCCAGGTCCTGGACGCGCTGAACGCGTACTACGAGCGGCACAACGCCAACGTGCACCGTGGTGTGCACGTGCTGGCCGAAGAGGCCACGGCGCTCTACGAGGGTGCCCGCGACAAGGTCGCGGCGTTCATCAACGCGCCGAGCCGGGATGAGGTGATCTTCACCAAGAACGCCTCGGAGTCCCTCAACCTCGTTGCGAACATGCTGGGTTGGGCCGACGAGCCGTACAAGGTGGACGCCGACTCGGAGATCGTCATCACCGAGATGGAGCACCACTCCAACATCGTGCCGTGGCAGCTGCTCTCGCAGCGCACCGGCGCCAAGCTGAAGTGGTTCGGCCTCACCGACGAGGGCCGTCTCGACCTCTCCAACATCGACGAGCTGATCACCGAGAAGACGAAGATCGTCTCCTTCACGCTGGTCTCCAACCTGCTCGGCACCGTCAACCCGGTCGAGACCATCGTCCGCAAGGCCCAGTCGGTCGGCGCCCTGGTGCTGATCGACGCCTCGCAGGCCGCCCCGCACATGGTGCTGGACGTCCAGGCGCTGGAGGCCGACTTCGTCGCCTTCACCGGCCACAAGATGCTCGGCCCGACCGGCATCGGCGTGCTGTGGGGCCGGCAGGAGCTGCTGGAGGACCTCCCGCCGTTCCTCGGCGGCGGCGAGATGATCGAGACCGTCACCATGGGCGCCTCGACCTACGCCCCGGCCCCGCACAAGTTCGAGGCCGGCACCCCGCCGATCGCCCAGGCGGTCGGCCTCGGCGCGGCCATCGACTACCTGTCGAACATCGGCATGGAGAAGATCGCCGCCCACGAGCACGCGATCACCGAGTACGCGGTGCAGCGCCTGCTGGAGGTCCCGGACCTGCGGATCATCGGTCCGCGCAGCGCCGTGGACCGGGCCGCCGCGATCTCCTTCACGCTCGGCGACATCCACCCGCACGACGTCGGCCAGGTGCTCGACGAGCAGGGCATCGCGGTCCGGGTCGGCCACCACTGCGCGCGGCCGGTCTGCCTGCGCTTCGGCGTGCCGGCCACCACCCGGGCCTCGTTCTACCTCTACTCGACGCCGGGTGAGGTCGACGCGCTGATCGACGGCCTGCACCACGTCCGCAACTTCTTCGGCTGAGGGGTGAGCGCGGCATGAAGCTGGACTCGATGTACCAGGAGATCATCCTGGAGCACTACAAGAACCCGCACGGCAAGGGCCTGCGCGACGGCGACGCCGAGGTGCACCACGTCAACCCGACCTGTGGCGACGAGATCACCCTCCGGGTGAAGCTCGACGGCCCGGTGGTCGCGGACGTCTCCTACGACTCCCAGGGCTGCTCGATCAGCCAGGCCAGCGCCTCGGTGCTGAACGAGCTGGTGGTCGGCAAGACGGTCGGCGAGGCCCAGGCGATCCAGGAGGCCTTCCTGGAGCTGATGCAGAGCAAGGGTCAGGGCGAGGGCGACGAGGAGGTCCTGGAGGACGCGGTCGCGTTCGCCGGGGTCTCCAAGTTCCCCGCCCGGGTGAAGTGCGCGCTGCTGAGCTGGATGGCCTGGAAGGACGCCACCGCCCAGGCGCTCTCCGAGCACCCCGTCGTCAACGACTGAACTACTGATGAGGACTGACTCATGAGCGACACCGAGGCCGGCACCACGCCGGCCGAGGGCCCGGTCCAGATCGTCGGCACCACCGCCGGCACGGTCTCGGTCGAGGACCTCACCGAGGCCCTGATGGACGTGGTCGACCCCGAGCTGGGCATCGACGTCGTCAACCTCGGCCTGATCTACGGGATCCACATCGACGAGGGCGACGTCGCCACCATCGACATGACCCTCACCTCGGCCGCCTGCCCGCTCACCGACGTGATCGAGGACCAGGCCAAGACCGCCACCGACGGCCTGGTCAAGGACCTCCGGATCAACTGGGTCTGGATGCCGCCGTGGGGCCCGGACAAGATCACCGACGACGGTCGCGACCAGCTCCGCGCGCTCGGCTTCAACGTCTGAGCAGTCGTCAGCACAACGGCCGATCACTCCGATGACTTAGGGGTGGTCGGCCGTTTGGCGTTGTCTGTCAGTGCGTCCTGGCACTGTGACGCCATGCTGGAGAAGAACGACGGGCCGATCAGCGCCAGGGACAGCTTTGCGGTCCGGGTGCGGGAAGCGATCGAGCAGGTGGGTCGGCCGACCTTGAAGCAGATAGCTGACAAGAGTGCGTCACTACCGAGGACCGTCCCGTTGTCGGGTTCTACGATCAGTTCTTGGCAAAAGGGGAGAGGGCTTCCTGGGGGACCGGATGTCCTCAGGTCTCTGCTCATCACACTTGAGGCGCTTGGTGGTGTCCGCGGACAGTTTGACTGGGATGACTGGAAGCAGCATTACCAGCGGGCGCGTACGGAAGCCCCTGGAGTCTCGTCTGCGGCGCCAGTGAGGACAGTCCGGGATTGGCATCCATGGGAACTCGGTGTCTACCGGGCGCGTGAGGCGGAGGGTGAGCCCACAGTTCCGCACTATGTGATGCGCGATGTGGATGGCCAACTGCGATCGGCTCTCCGGAAGTTGGCTGCCGAGGGTGGCATGCTTCTGCTGGTAGGAGACTCGACAGCCGGCAAGACCCGCAGCGCTTACGAGGCTCTGTCAGCTGTATTGCCCGAAGCAGAGCTTGTGGTTCCGACGTCGCCGGAGGAGCTTGGACCACTTGTGGAGGTCTTGCTGCAACGCGCCAACGAGGGACGGTCTCGGGTGCTGTGGTTGGACGACCTGGAGCACTATCTCGTACTGAAGTCGAGCGGCTTCAACTTGGTGATGCTGCGCGATCTGCGTCGTGCGGGGGTGATCGTGCTTGCGACGATCCGTCAGAGCTTCCGCGAGGCCCATGAGAAGCTCGGATCGGGCTCGGACGTTTTTCGATCGTGTCGCGAGATCGCTATCAAGCGCCTGTGGACCGACTCCGAGCTGGGACGTCTGCGGGAGGCCGTTGAGGAGGCTCCCGACTCACGGATGACTGACGCGCTGAAGTTGGCTGGTAACCACGGCATTGCTGAGAGCCTCGTTGCCGGCCCCCGACTTCTGGAGGAACTTGACGCGGCAAGCCGAGTCGGAGGAAATCCTCGTGGAGCGGCGATCGTGCGAGCAGCTGTTGGCCTGACGTTGGCAGGAGTCGAGGAGCCGCTCTCCGAGGACACACTGCGTGAGTTGCACGAGTCCTGTCTTGAAGGAGAGAGGCCTGGTCTCCTGGCTCCTGAGGACTGGAGCGCCGCTTATAGCTGGGCGACCCAGGTTCGGTATGGCGTCACCGCCTTACTGTTGCCAGCGGATTCAGGCCTGCGCCCCTTCGACTACTTGGTGGACGCCACACTGAGAGAGCGGGGGCCGAAGCCAGACATGCTGCCCGAGTCTGTGTGGCGCACTGCCGTTCGGTTGGCCGAGACTGACAATCAGCGGTTCGGAGTCGCGTTCGCCGCATACATGAACGACCTTCCGGCCATCGTCATGGAGGTACTGCAGCCCCTGGCCGAGCAGGATGACTTCACGGCTCTTCGCGCGCTTGGCGAGATGTTGAGGGGTACTGACCCCAAGACGGCGAAGAAGATGCTGCGTCGGGCGATTGACCTCGGCGATGGGGTGGCCATGCGGCTCATGGGCAATCACTTCATGCGCAACCACCAGTACGAGAAGGGGCGAAAGTGGTTCATTCGGGCAGCGAAGGCGGGTGACGCGGAGGCACATGCCTACTTCCGTCGTCCAGGCGTCTGGCCTCAGCCGGAGATGTATGACGAGCCAGCCGGCGCCGATGAATGCCTGGTGGATGACCAAGAGGACGAGGACTACTCCTGGGGCCTGACGGCACGGACGCGGGCGGTGCTTCGAGCCGCGCTGGAGATGATGCAGGACGCGGTGGGTGAGGACCTCGAGGAAATTGGTGGTAGGCCGATTCGAGGCAAGAACGACGACCTCTTCGTGTTGTCTGATCTGCCGGCGCAAGCTTGGAAAATGAAGCGGAAATGGCGGCGAAACTTCCAGCGGTGCTTCGAGTACCTTGCCGACGACCTGCGAACGGGTGATCGTCCGACGCCGACCTGTACTGGCGAGGAAATGGCGTTGCACCTAGCACTTCAGTCTGCGTCCGCGATGACTGCTGACGAGCCGGACCTGGTGGCAGCCATTGCAGGTGATCTTCCTGCTGAGCGTGGCGATTACGACTGGAGCTTGTGCTCTGATCTGTTGTTTGAGGATCACGACGTGCTCTTCCTCTATTTGCCGTGGATGAGTTCAGTCGCAGACCCGGATAGCTTCATGTACCGTCGCCTCGGCATTGCGTATCTCCAGCCCGAAGAGTGGTTCATCCCGTTCTACGGCGGCGATAGCCATCTGCCCAAGCGCGCCTACAAGGACTGACAGGGCTGTTCACTTCCAGGGTGGAATTCCAGCTGAAGGGCTCTGACCTGCTTGGATGCGCAGGGAGGCGAGCACTGGACGGGCACGAGCCACATCGGGCTGCTGTGCTTCGAGGCAACAAGGGGGTGCAGCCGGTGCCTCCTGACGATCTGTGAGGAGAGAGCCCGATGGAGGTCCAGGGGGTCGTCCTGCTTGTTGTGCTCGTGCCGGTGCTGGTGGCTGGGTTTCTGTGCGTCGGATTCCTGGCCGCACTGCGAGGAACCCGTGGGCGGGACCGAGTACAGCTCTTCGAAGTGTTCTGTCGGGCGGTAGGCCGAATCTCCTTCAAACGGGGTGCGGCTTCACTTCGGAGGTAGAGGATCGAAGGCCCGGCTCCCCGTGGGGGAGCCGGGCCTTCGGCGTTCGGTCAGGAGCGGGTGAAGTCGAAGGCGGTCGGGGCGGAGCGGTTGCCGCTGGGGTCGAGCGCGGTGACGGTGAGGCGGTGGGTGCCGGTGGTCAGGCCGTCCAGCGGGACGGACAGGGTGTTGTGGAAGGCGTCCAGGGTGGCGGGCGGGGCGCCGTCGAAGGAGTACTCGTAGGCGGCGATCCGGCCGTGGTCGTCGGAGGAGCGGACCAGCAGGCTGGTGGCGGCCTTCGGGGTAGCCAGGGCGGTCAGGTCGGCGGTGCGCTTGCGGTCGACCAGCAGGGTGCCGTCGGACCAGCGGTAGAGGTTGACCGGGGGCTGGGTGGCGTAGACCTTGCCTTGGCCGAGCTCGGTGAGGTCGGAGAGCGCGCCGGCCGCCAGCACCGGGCGGGAGCCGCCGAAGGCGCCGGTGCCGTCGCCCGGGTAGACGAAGGCGCTGCCGGCCGTCCAGCGGACCAGCAGGTCGTCCTTGCCGTCACCGGTGAAGTCGCCGCCGGTCAGCGAGGCGGCGTCGCCCCAGGAGACCGCCGTGCCCGCCGCGGTGACCGGGAGGCCGGCCGAGGCCGGGGTCGGGTAGCGGAGCACCTGGCCGTCGGTCTGACGGACCACCAGCTGGCTGCGGCCGCCGGTCTCGAAGCGGCCGGCCGTGACGTCGGCGACGAAGCGCCAGTCGATCGGGGAGGTGAGGTCGGTGGCGGGATCGAAGGTGCCCCTGGTGGTGGCCGAGCCGGGGTAGAACAGCGCGTGGAAGGTGTCGTACCCGATCAGGTCCACCGTGCCGTTGCCGTCGAAGTCCCCGGCCAGCAGGCCGGTGGCCCAGTCCCAGTTCCCGCTCGGGCCGAAGTCCTTCTGGTGGGCGGCGTCGTTCGGGAAGCCGCCGGTGCCCACGCCCAGGTTCAGCCGGAGCGGGGAGCGCGGGCGGCGGGTCAGCAGGTCGGCGTTGCCGTCGCCGTCGAAGTCGGCGGTCAGCACGTCGGGGGCGTTGCCCCAGGGGCTGACGGAGGCCCACCTGAGCACGGCCGGGGTGCCGAACAGGCCCGGGGTGGTGCCGGTGGAGGGCAGGAACTCGGTCTGGCCCTTGCCGGGGGCGGTGGAGCTGTACTGGTTCGCCCAGTGCAGCACCAGGTCGTCCTTGCCGTCCTTGGTGAAGTCGGCGGCGACCAGGTCCTCGACCGCCTGCCAGCTCCGGCCGTCGGACACCGGGACCTTGGTGGCGTACAGGCCCGGGCCGGTGGCCGGGTAGAGCGCCGTCGCCCCGGTGGTGTCGCGGATCAGCAGGGCGGTGGAGCCGCTGCCGGTGAAGTCCCCGGCCAGCAGGTCGGCCGTGCCGGGGAGCTTGTCGGCGCCGCCGGGGCGGATGGTGACGGCCCCCGAGACGGCGTACGCGCCGTTGGACTTGACGACGGGTCGGGCGCTGAAGTGGTCGTCCGCCCAGCGGACCAGCAGGTCACGGCTGGTGGGGGAGAGCAGGTGCCCGTAGGCGAGGTCGACCGCGTTCAGCAGACCGCCGGGGACGGGCAGCGGGTACGGGGCCGAGAGGGTGCCGTCCGCCTGGCCCTCGGTGACGGCGGCGGTGCCGTCGTCGTACTGGACCAGCAGATCGGCGAGGGCGTCCTCGTTGAAGTACCCGGCGGTCAGGGAGCGGACGGCGGTCCAGCCGGAGGCCAGCTGACGGGCCGCACCGAAGCCGCCCTTGCCGTCGCCGGGGTGGAGCACGACGGTGCCGGTGGCGTAGCGCAGCACCAGGTCGGCGGCGCCGTCGCCGGTGAAGTCACCGGCGGTGCGGTCGACCGCGTTGACCCAGTCGTTGCCGGAGCCGATCAGGCCGGGGGAGTTGAAGACCAGCGGGGCCGACGGGGCGGCGGTGTCCTGACTCCAGGTCAGCTCGGCGTGGTAGACGGTGTGGTCGGAGAGGTGCCCGGCCGGGTCGGTCCAGGCCGTGGGGGTGGTGAAGGCGGAGGCGGTGCCGAAGACGTAGTCGAACTTGCGGTCGTCGCCGATCGGGACGGTGTTCGGGGCGGTGTCGAAGGTGGTCGACTCGCCGGAGCGGCAGTCCGTCAGGTGGCGGCAGACGGGCGGGAAGTACAGCCGGTCGCGCTGGTCGGCCTCGATGAAGCCGCCGTTGCCCTCCTGGGCCTGGTAGAGCAGCCCGAGGTTGGGGTCGGTCGGGTCGGCGTTGAAGTCACCGGACAGCACGGTCGGCCGGCCCTGGCCCCACTCCTGGATCCGGTCCAGCACCACCGGGAGGCCCTGGGCGCGCAGGCCGCCGAGGCCGCCGTCCAGATGGACGTCGCAGGCCTGGACGGGGTGGGTGCCGACGGTCGCGTTGGCGCAGATCAGCGGGCGGGGCTCGCGGGCCGGGTCCAGCGGCTTGAGCACCAGGCTGCGGAAGACCGGCTGGTGCACGGTCTTGACCAGCAGGGCCGCGCCGAAGGAGGTGGTGACGCCGCCCCACTTCTGGCAGCCGCGCTGGGTGGGGCTGAGGTCGAGGCCCTTGAGGTAGGAGAGCGTGTACGCGGGGAGGGCGGCGCGGAGCAGGTCCGCCTGGCCGGCGCAGACCTCCTGGAGGTTGACGACGTCCGGGTCGGCGGAGGTGAGCGCCGCCGTCATGGCGGCGGTCCACTCGGCGGGGGCCAGCGGGGACTGGCAGGAGGACTGGCCGCAGATGTTGTAGGTGACCACCCTGAGCGGCGGCTCGACGGCGGCGGCCTTGGCCTGACCGGGTATCAGGGCGGTGAGCAGGGCGGACAGCAGCAGGGCTGCTTTGAGGTGGAGTGATCGCACGACAGGGCACCTTAGCGGCGCCAGGGGCGCGAGGAACTGCGCGGCTCGGAAGGCGGCTCACCGGCAACTGAACCACCGTCAGCCAGTTGCCGGTGCTGCCTTTCCACCGCGCGCCCGCGCGGCGGAGCCGCAGATCAGGTAGAGCCCCGCGCCCCTGGTGTGACCACTTCCGTCAGCCGGGTGTGCCGTCGCCCTGCGCGCCCGCGCGGCGGAGCCGCAGATCAGCAGAGCCTCGCGCCCCCAGAGACATCACCTTTTTCCGCGGAGCACCGCTCCTGCCAGGCCGAGGCAGGCGACCGCGACCAGGCCGACGAAGGCGGAGACGGCGGGGAGCAGGCCGTAGGCCTGGACTGCGGCGCCGACGCCGACGATGGGGAGGGAGGAGCCGAGGTAGACGATGACCCAGAGGGTGGAGAGTTCCGAGCCGCGGCGTTCGGGGTCCATCGCGGCGACGGCGGTGGTGAACAGGGAGCGGAAGGCCACGCCCTGGCAGGCGCCGCCGAGGACGCTGCCGAGGAAGAGGAGCGCGGCGGTGCCGGTCCACGCGGCGGTGACCACCAGGCCGAGGCCGAGGGCCAGGCCGGCCATGCCGACGGCGATGACGACGCGGTCGGAGGTGGGCGGGATGAGCAGCTGGGCCACCGCGGAGGAGCCGAGCAGCAGGGCGGCCACCACGGCGCCGATCAGCGAGGAGCTGCTGCCGAGCAGCTTGGCGGAGAAGGCGGGGGCCAGGCTGAGGTAGACGCCGAAGACCGCGTAGGAGGCGAAGCCGGCCCCGGCGGCGAGCAGGAACTCGCGGCGGCCGGTGTGCGGCAGCCGCAGCCGCCGCGGCCGCAGGTGGGCCGGGGTGGTGATGCGGGGCGGGGCGGCGGCGGGGCGGCGGCCGCCGGGCTTGCGGGGGTGGACCAGGGCGAGCGGCACGCAGAGGACCAGCAGCAGCACCGCGTGCACCAGGAAGGGCGTCAGCAGCGGGTGCTCGCCGGTGGAGAGCAGCGAACCGATCACCGGGCCGAGGGCGACGCCGCCGGCCGAGCAGGCCAGGGTGAGCTTGGCGGCCAGGGTCTGGTGGTCGGGGAGCAGGTCGCCCAGGGCGGCCCCGGCGGCCCCGGTGGCCAGGGCGACGGCGACGCCCTGGACGGCGCGCCCGGCGGCCAGCTGCCAGAAGCTGCCGGCGGTGGCGAAGAGCGCGTCGCCGGCGGCGGCCAGCGCGACGGCGGGCAGGATCATCGCCCGGCGCCCGAGGTGGTCGGACCAGTGGCCGACGGCGGCCAGAACGGGGACCAGGGCGAAGACGTAGACGGTGAAGAGGATGGTGGTGTCGAGCGCGGTGAGGCCGAGTTGACGCTGCAGCACCGGGTAGATCGGGGTGGCCAGGTTGGCGCCGATCAGCAGGAGCAGCAGGGCCGTGGCCACCAGGCCGACGCGTACGCCGCGCAGCGCGTTCCAGCGGCTGATCGCGGAGAGCTGGAGCTGCGTGCGTGGTGCGAGCTCCAGGGGGAGCAGGGCCTCCGAGAGCCGGCGTCCTTCGAACTGGGCACTGCCCAGTCCGGCGCCGGCGGGGGAGAGGTCCGCCATGGCAGGGGTCTCCTGTGGCCGGGCACCACCGAGGGCGGCCCGGGCCTGGGGTGGTGGCCTGCCGGCGGAGCCCTGGTGGGGCGGGGGAAAACGAGGGGGTGGGCGACGTTGCCCTGGGTGCGGTCCGTGGGTTGTGGTACCGCGCGCCTGCTGAAGGATACGTGTTCGAAAGGGTGGCAAATCGCCCTCCGGAGTGTCGTCTGCGCCACTTCGGCAAGTAGGGCCCGGGACTGCGTCAGGTCCGGGCGGCCCGGGGCGAGTGCCGAGGTCGGGGCGGGGGCGCGCGGCGTGCGGCCCGGGCGGGCGGGGGCTCGGACGGCTACGCTGAGTTGACGGACCGGCACCATCCGGTCGGCAGTGACCACCGCCACACCGGGAGAGCGCAGCACGATGGCCGGACGACGCAGCACCCCTGACAACCCGTCGGACAGCCCGGCCGCCGAGAGCCTGCTGCCCGCCGACTACGACCTCGCCGACCTCTACGGGGCCTTCGCCGCGCACGGCCGCCCGGACGAGGACGACGCGGCGGTGCTCGTGCCGCCGGTCGAGCTGCCCTCGGACCGCGAGCTGGCCGACGCGGCGCTCGCGGTGCCGCTGATCGGCCAGGCGTTGAAGCTGGCCCGCTGGGCCGCCCCGCACCGGCCGGTGGACGAGTTCGGCGACCTCCCGGCGGCCGACCGGGCGCCCGCCGCCCGGCTGATCGGGCTCGGCGAGGGCGAGGACGCCGAGGTGGAGGCCGTCCGGGCGTGGTCGCTCGCCTGCGACCTGGACCTGGTGGAGATCGGCACCACCGAGGCCGGCGAGCACGTGGCCATCCCCGGCCCCGACCTGGAGGCGGCCGAGCAGGGGGACGAGGAGACCGTCCTCGAACTCTGGCTGACCGCCGCCGGGATCGTCCGCGAACTGGCCGCCGAGGCCGACTCGCTGGACCTGGAGGACGAGGACGGCGGCGCCGACGACGAGGACGAGGACCGGCTCTCGGCGGTCGAGGAGTCCCGCAAGGCGGCGGCCGAGCTGCTCGACGAGGCGCTCCAGGTGCTCTACGAGACCACCGCCTTCGCCGAGCCCGGTGAGGAGACCGTCCCGCTCGGGGTGCTGGCCGCGCTGCTGGTGGTGCCCGAGGGGGAGGAGCCGGACGAGGAACTGCTCGGCGACATCACCGACCTGATGGTCACTCTGGACCCGATGCTGGCCGACCTGGCCGAGCTCGGCCTGCTGGAGCACCGGCCGATCGATCCCGAGCTGTTCGAGGAGGAGGACTCCCCGGCCGCCGGCGACGAGGAGCTCAGCGAGGAGGAGTCGGCCCGCTTCGGCCTGGTCCGGCTGACCCCGCTGGGCCAGTACGGCGTGCGGCAGTGGCTGCTGGAGGACGGCTACGACGCCCCGCTGGTCGGCGAACTCGCCCAGGGCGACGCCGAGACGGTGCTCCGCGCCGTCACCGAGACCGCCAACGTGCTGCCCGAGCGGGAGCTGCTGATCTGGCTGGCGGGCAAGGACCCGGCGCAGGCCGCGCGGGAGCTGCTGGCGGCCGCGCGGGGCGCCGACGCGTTCTCGCCGGTGCGGCGGCTGCTGGTGGTGCAGACCCTGGAGGTGATCGGGGAGCAGGCCCGGGCGGCCGCGGTGGAGGTGCAGGACGATCCGGAGCTGGGCGGCGCGGCGCGGGCCTGGCTGCTGGCGCAGGGGGAGCAGGTGGTGGCGCCGGAGCGTTCGATGGTGCTCTGGACCGCGGTCGACGGCTTCGCGGCGCAGCTGCTCACCAGCGAGGGCGAGGCCGAGGTGCTGCGGCGGCTGGTCGCGGAGCTGCCGGTGACCGCCAACCCGGCCAGCTTCTTCGGTGAGCTCTGGCGCATCGACCACCCGTACACGGCCGACGTCCTGGAGGCCATCGGCGAGCTCCACCTGGACCGCACGGTGGCGAAGGAGGCCCGCAAGGCCGCCTTCAAGGCGCGCTCGCAGCAGAAGGGCTGACGCGTCGTCAAAATCCATTGCGGGTAAGGGCGTGCGCTGCGATCCTGTCCCTATGGGCAGGCGCGGCCGCCCATTTCCTTCGCATTCGGGCGCCTGTAAAGCAAATGCCGTCATTGTCCTGATTGAGGGCTGCTCCTGAGTAAAGGAGTATCCAAATTCCCTGGTCAGGCCTGGCGTGTACCCCCTGGTTTTCCTATGTTCGTGTCGCCTCATGCGTCTGCATGAATTTCTTTCGATGACGCCCCGACAGTGGTCGGGGCGTCATTTCTCTGTCGTGCGACGAACTTTGGAGAATTCGTGGGTTCACCACGTGTGCCCGGACGCGCCCGGCGGCGGCTGAGAAGCCGTCCGCGAGGAGCGGGACTGATAGCACTGGCCGTTCTGATGTCGGTTCCGGCCATTCCGTCCGCCGAAGCGCTGGCCGCGAGCGGACCGCACCCGAAGGTGTGGACACCGCCGAACACCCCGCTGGAGCGGACCGCCTCGGTGGCCGGACGGGCCGCCGAGAAGAAGGGCCAGAAGACCGACGGCGGCGTGCCGGTCGAGTGGCGGGCGAAGGCCCCCGCCGCCAGGAGCGGCACCGCGACCGTCGCGCTCTCCGGCGTCTCGCCCGAGCAGGCGGCCGCGCGCAAGCTGACCGGCGGCGCCTCCCCGTCCGCCGGCCGGACCGCCTCGCGGCAGGCCGGGGACCTCCCGGTGTACCTCACGGACGCCGCGGCCGGCCGGGCCGGTGGCGACCCCGCGGTGAAGGTCGGCGTCCTGGACGCCGACCGGGCCAAGGCGGCCGGGGCCACCGGCGCCGTGATCACCCTGGAGAACGCCGGTGACCCGGCGGCGCAGGCCGGTCCGGTCGAGGTCACCCTGGACGTCGCGGCCCTGCCCGGCGTCACCGGCTGGGCCGACCGCGCCCAACTGGTCCAGCTGCCCGCCTGCGCGCTGACCACCCCCGAGCGCACCGAGTGCCAGCAGCGCACCCCGGTGCCCTCCGTGCTCGACGCCCGGACCGGCCGGCTGACCGCCAAGGTGGAGCTGCCGAAGGACGCGCAGCCCGCCGGTGGCCTGCGACTCGACTCCGCCCCCGCCGCCGCCCCCGTCGGCGGCGGGGCGATGGTGCTGGCCGCCCAGGCCGCCCCGTCCGGCTCGATGGGCTCCTTCGCCGCGACGCCGATCGCGCCCTCCGCGGCCTGGAGCGCCGGCTCCAACGCCGGGAACTTCACCTACTCGTACACCTTCGACATGCCGACCTCGATCGGCGGCGCCGCACCCGGCGTGATGCTCGGGTACGACTCCTCCTCGGTGGACGGGCGGACGGCGGCGAACAACTCGCAGTCCTCCTGGATCGGCGACGGCTGGGACTACTCGGCCGGCTCGATCTCGCGCTCGTACAAGCCCTGCCTCAAGTCCGGCATCGACATGTCCGGCGACGAGTGCTGGGCCGGGCAGTCGCTCCAGCTCAACCTGGCCGGCCACTCCGGCACGGTGGTCAAGGACGACACCAGCGGCGTGCTGCGCCTCCAGGGCGACGACGGCACCCAGATCACCCCGCTGACCGGGCTCGCCAACGGCGCCTGGAACGGCGAGGGCTTCAAGGTCACCACCACCGACGGCACCCAGTACTACTTCGGCGCCAACCACCTCCCCGGTGGCGACGGCACCGACCCCGCCACCAACTCGGTGAACACCGTGCCGGTCTACCACCCGCACGCCGGTGACCCCTGCTACTCCTCCGGCACGGGGCTCGCGTCCTGGTGCCAGATGGGCTGGCAGTGGAACCTCGACTACATCGTCGACCTGCACGGCAACCTGATCTCGTACAAGTACGCCAAGGAGGGCAACTACTACGCCCGTGGCGGTGGCCAGAACAACGGCACCGGCACCCGCACCGCGTACGACCGCTACTCCAACGTCACGCAGATCGCCTACGGCCAGCGGCTCGCCGACCAGATCACCGCCAAGGGCGCGGCCAAGCCCGCCGCCCGGATCGACTTCACCACCTCGGAGCGCTGCTTCGCGGCCGGCTCGATCACCTGCTCGGACGCCCAGCGCGTGGTGGCCAACCAGTCCTCCTGGCCCGACACCCCGCTTGACCAGGCCTGCGCCGCGACCGGCACCTGCACCAACTACGGCCCGTCGTTCTGGACCTCCAAGCGCCTGACCAAGGTGGAGACCACCATCCAGGTGGCCGGCGCCGCCCGCGTGGTGGACACCTGGGCGCTGAACCAGGTCTTCTCCGACCCGGGTGACGGCACCTCGCCCACCCTCTGGCTCTCCTCGATCCAGCGCACGGCCAGCAACGGCCAGACCTCCGCCACCCTGCCCGCGGTGTCGTTCACCGCGATGCAGATGGCCAACCGGGTGGACGGCCTGGTGCCGGCCGCACCGCAGTTCAACCGCCCCCGGATGAGCTCCATCACCACCGAGACCGGCGGCCGGATCAACGTCACCTACCGCCCGGTCGAGTGCTCGCGGGTGAACGGCACCATGCCGGCCTCCGAGGCCGGCAACACCATGCCGTGCATGCCGGTCAAGTGGGTCCCGCCGGGCTCCCCGGCCAACACCAAGCCGGTCGACGACTGGTTCCACAAGGTCATGGTGGCCTCGATCAGCGAGCAGTCGCTGGTCACAAGCACGGTCGCCAAGCTCACCGAGTACACGTACGGCGGCGGCGCCGCCTGGCACCGCAACGACTCCGAGTTCGCCGACGACGACACCCGGACGTACGACAACTTCCGCGGCTACCAGACCGTCGCCACCACCACCGGCACCGGCACCGACGGGGTGAAGACCAAGTCCGTCGCCACCTTCCTGCGCGGTATGGGCGGCCAGTTCACCGACAGCTGGGGCTCCACCATCACGGACTCGGAGGAGCTCGCGGGCTTCGTCCGGGAGACCCAGGCCTACGAGTCGGCGGCCGCCGGCGCGAAGGTGGTCTCCGGCGAGCTGACCACGCCGTGGCTCTCCAACGTCACCGCCACCCACACCCAGACCGGCAACCTGCCCAAGGTCACCGCGCGGTACAGCAACACCGCCCAGGTGAAGAGCCGGGCCCTGCTCTCCGACGGCACCTGGCGCACCACCCAGCGGGACGCCACCTACGACGAGACCAAGGGCGGCCGGGTCGTCACCGTCGACGTCAAGGGCGACCTGGCCCACGTCGCCGAGCAGCAGCAGTGCACCAGCACCAGCTACGCCACCGGTGCCAACGGGCAGCTGATGGAGCTCCCGTACCGGGTGCTGACGCTGGCCGGGCCCTGCGGGCAGACGCCGACCGCGGCCAACACCGTGTCGGACGCGCTGACCTACTACGACGGCAAGGCCCTCGCCACCTTCGGGACCGAGGCCAACCAGACCGAGACCCGGGTCCTGGAGTCCTACAACACCGACGGGACCCCGAAGTACCGGATCACCGCCCAGGCCGAGTACGACGCGTACGGCCGCCAGAGCGCGACCACCGACCCGGCCCGCAAGGACACCGCCCACCCCAACGGCGCCCGGACCGCCACGGTCTACCTGCCCGCCACCGGTGAGCTGCCCACCTCGGTCGAGGTGACCAACCCGCTGGGCTGGAAGTCCACCACCACCGTGGACCCGGGCCGCGGCCTGCCGACCAAGGCGGTCGACGAGAACAACCACCTCACCGAGGAGGCCTACGACGCCTTCGGCCGCCTCACCTCGGTGTGGCTGCCGGGCCGTGACCGGGCCACGCAGAGCGCCAACCGGGTCTTCGAGTACGCCCTGAACGGCTCCACCGGGCCGTCCACGGTGACCAGCCGGAGCATCCGCGAGGACGGCAGCTACTCCAGCAGCATCCAGATCTACGACGGTCTCGGGCGTGTGCGGCAGAGTCAGTCGACGCCCGCCTTCGGGACGGTCGGACGGTTGATCTCGGAGGCCGAGTTCGACTCGCACGGCTGGCAGATCAAGGCCACCGCCGCGTACTACAACGCGGACTCGGGCCCGGTTTCGACGATCTTCAGCCCGCAGGACTCGCAGGTGCCCACCCAGACCTGGAACGAGTTCGACGGGCTGGGCCGGATCACCGCGGCCAAGTTCATGTCCTACGCCCAGGAGCAGTGGCGGAACACCACCGCCTACCCGGGCGCCGAGCGGGTCGACCTGACCCCGCCGGCCGGCGGGTACGCGACCTCGACCGTCACCGACGCCACCGGCGCGACGGTGGAGCTCCGGCAGTACCAGGGGAACACCCCGACCGGGGCGTACAACTCCACCACCTACGGCCACGACGCCTCGGGCAAGCCGATCTGGCGTCGTGACTCGACCAACCACGAGTGGCGCTTCGCCTACGACCTGCTGGGTCAGCCGACGAGCACCACGGACCCGGACACCGGAACGTCCACCACCACCTTCGACGGCGCGGGCCACGTGGCCACGGCGACGGACGCCCGGGGCAGGTCCACCAGCTTCACCTACGACCTGCTCGGCCGGAAGACCGCACAGTTCGACGGCACCGACACCACCAAGACGGCCAACCAGACGGCCTCCTGGGTCTACGACACCAAGGTCAAGGGGAAGCCCACCTCGTCGACCGCCTACGTGGGCGGTCTCGGCGGACAGGCCTACACCCGCACCATCACCGGGTACGACACCGGCTACCGGCCGACCGGCACCACCGTGTCCATCCCGACGACCGAGAAGACCCTGGGCGGTACGTACACCACCGCCCTCACCTACAGCCCGGTCCTGGGCCTGCCGAAGGCCACGACGCTGACCGGCCCGGCCGGCTACGTCGCCGAGCGCATCACCAACTCCTACGACCTCGACGGCAACCTCATCGGGTCGAGCGGCAAGGACGCCCTGGTCAGCGACGTCCAGTACGACGTCTTCGCCCAGCCCACCCGGACCACCGTCGGCGTCTACGGCAAGCAGGTGGTCTCCACCCAGCAGTACGACGCGGCAACGAACCGGGTCGTCCAGTCCACACTGGACAAGCAGACCGGTTCCACCCACGTCGACCTGACCAACTACACCTACAGCAAGGCCGGATCGCTCACCTCCGTGACGGACGTCCAGGACGGTGCCGCCTCCGACCTCCAGTGCTTCACCTACGACTACCTGGGCCGGCTGAGCGCCGCCTGGAGCGACAAGGGAACCGCCACCACGGCTCCGGCGCCCTCGGTGCCCGGCATCGGGGCCTGCGCCAACCCGGTCGAGCCGACCGCCGCCACCGCGTCCGCGCGCATCGGCGGGCCGGCGCCCTACTGGCAGTCGTACTCGTACGACCTGACCGGTAACCGGACCAAGTTCGTCCAGCACGACGTCACCGGAGCGACGGCCAAGGACAAGACGGTCGACCAGACCTTCGCGACCGGCCCGAACACCAAGAGCACCGACCCGGCCACGGGCGGCGGCACCGGGGGCCCGCACGCGCTGCTGACCTCCAAGACGACCGTCAACGGCGTGGCCACCCAGGCCACGTACACCTACGACGAGGCCGGCCAGACCAAGGCGATCACCGACACCGCCGGCACCAAGAGCCTGACCTGGGACAACCAGGGCCGGGTGGCGAACGTCGACAAGAGCGGCACCGCCGATCCGACCAGCTACGTGTACGACGCGGCCGGCAGCCAGCTGATCCGCCGTACCAACACCAAGGTCACGCTGAACCTCGGGGTCGACGAGATCACGATGGACGTGGCCACCACCGCGCTGACGTCGACGCGTTACTACGGAGCACCGGGCGGCCTCACCATCGCCCGGGTCACCGACGCCGGCGTCGGCAAGCTCTACTACCAGGCCGCCGATCCGCACGGGACGAACGGTGTCCAGATGGACGCCGCCAACCTGACCGTGGTCCGTCGGCCGACCGACCCCTTCGGGAACGCGCGCGGTGGCCAGCCGGGCGCCGGTACGTGGGCCGGGAGCAAGGGCTTCGTCGGCGGAACGGTCGAGGGCACCGGATTCACCAACCTCGGTGCGCGGCAGTACGACCCGACCACCGGACGCTTCCTGTCCGTCGACCCGATCTTCAGCGAAGGCGACCCGCAGTCCTGGAACGGCTACGCGTACGCCGACAACAACCCGGTCGACCACGCGGACCCCTCTGGCACCTGCATCCCCGACGACAACGGCCGGTGCATGTCCGCAGCGGCGTGGACCGCGTACTTCAACCAGTCCAGTGGCAGTGGCAGTAGCAGTAGCAGTGGCAGCGGTGGAGGTGGCGGTGGTGGCGGTTCCACCACGACCACGTCCAGCGACACCCGCAGCAAGGCCGCATCGGACCTGGCGGCCGCACAGCGGCAGAAGCAGGCGGCCGACGAGGCCCTCGCCAAGGCCAAGCAGCAGCGCGAAGAGCTGATGAGCAAGATCGTCGACGTGGTCGGCGACCTGATCGGCTTCAACGACGCGCGTGACTGCTTCACCAAGGGCGACGTGATGGGCTGCGTCAACACGGCCCTGAACTTCGTTCCGTGGAGCAAGGTCTTCAAGGCCGTCAAGGTCGGCATCAAGGCGTTCAAGCTCTGGAAGGAGGGCGAGAAGGCCTACGACGCCATCCGGGGCGCCGAACGCGTCGCCAAGGACGCGGGTGAGGCCCTCAGCACTGCCCGGAAGACCGAGAAGGAGGCCGCCGAGGCGGAACAGGCGGCACTGCACGCCGACGACGCCGGTCCGACGGCGGTCGCGGACGAAGGTGGCGGGGCTACGGCCTGCACCTTCACACCGAAACCGCACAGCTTCCCGGAGGGCACCCGGGTCCAGCTGGCGGACGGCAGCGCCAAGCCGATCGAGCAGGTCCGCGAGGGCGACCGGGTCCTCGCCACCGATCCGCAGACCGGGGTCACCCGGGCCGAGCAGGTCACCACGACCATCACGACTCCGGACGACAAGGACTTCACCGACCTCACCCTCCGCCCGGACGGTGCCACCGGTGCGTCCCCCGGCGCCGGCCCGGTGTCGCTCACCTCGACCTGGCACCACCCGTACTGGGACGCCACCGCCCGGCAGTGGGTCGATGCCCGCGACCTCGTGGCGGGCCACCGGTTGCGGCAGGCCGATGGCTCCACGGTCACCGTGCTCGACGTCCGCAACTACCACCAGCAGGTCGTCACCCACGACCTCACGGTGGACCGGCTCCACACGTACTATGTGCTGGCAGGTACCGCTCCGGTCCTCGTGCACAACTGCGGAGAGGCGGACGGCTCCGTCCACCTCGACCTCAAGCACAAGGAGGGCTGGGACGACGTCCAGAAGGCCCAGGCCGAGGCGAAGGTCGCTCACCTGGACAACATCGCCCAGACCGAAGACCTCGTGAAGACCGAAGCGGTGCGCGAGGTCAAGAAGTCGGCGGCGGCCCGCCTGCGCAAGGCCGACGTCACCGTCCCCACCGGCTACCACGGAGACCACATGCGGGATCTCCAACTGGGTGGCGAGGACGTGCTGGGGAATCTGGCCCCGCTGGACGGGAGCGTCAACAGCAGTCTCGGCGCGCAGATCGCCGGGCGCCTACGGGACTTGCCCATAGGCACCAGGATCTGCGGCGTATCCATCGGCTAGGAGAAGTCATTGTTCGAGCAGTTCACCGCCGGATTCGCGGCCGATTCGAGTGATTCCCCCGTCCCGTTCGCGGGCGGCAACGCCCCCGGGCTGGCAGAGCTGCGGACATTCGGTGCCGGCCTCTCCTTCGGGAACGGGATCGTCCGGATCCACTCCGAGGAGTCCGCGCGGCGCTCCCACGCCTCGGTCCTGGAGATGTTCCCGCAGTTCAGGGGACGCTTCGAGGTGTTCGCCGAGGACTGGCTGGGCCGTCAGTTCGCCGTCCGCACCGACGTCGAGGACCAGCTGGTGCTCTTCGAGCCGGGGTCGGGCGAGGCCTACGAGATCGACGCCGGCGTGGTCTCCTTCGTCGACGTGGATCTGGTCGAGGACCCTGAGACGTTCCTGGCCGTTGGCCTGTTCCGCGAGTGGCGGGCGGCGAACCCGGAGGTCAGGCTGCTCCCCGGGCAGTGCGTGGGCTTCAAGGTCCCGTTCTTCCTGGGCGGCGGTGAGAGCGTGGAGAACCTCGAGGTGATCGACGCCGACGTCTACTGGTCGCTGCACGCGCAGCTGAAGGCCGGCGTGGCCGGCCTCCAGCCCGGTACCCGGATCTCCGGAGTGGGGATCGAGTAAGCGGGGCCGTCCCGAGAAACCGAGGAGCCCGGCTCCGCAGGATGTCCTGCGGAGCCGGGCTCCTCGTCGTACGGGCCCTTCCGGGGGTCAGACCACCGGGCGGGTCAGCCAGCGCTGGGCCGGGGTGCTGTTGCAGTCGTACAGCTCCAGCTGGTTCCCGTCGGCCGTGACGGCGTTGGGGATGTCCAGGCAGCGCTTGGAGTTGTCGTTGTAGATCGAGCCGTCGGGGCGGATCGTCCAGACCTGGTTGGCGTTCGGCGTGGCGGTGCCGCCGAGGCAGTCCCAGAGCTGGATGCGGGTGCCGTTGACGGTCCCGCCGCCGGTGGCGTCGAGGCAGCGGCCGGCGAGCTGGATGGTGCCGTTGGGCTGGGCCTTCCACTGCTGGCCGGCGCCGCCGGTGCAGGTGTGGGTCTGGACGGGGGTGCCGGCGGCGGTGAGGCCGTCCTTGACCTCGGCGCAGACGTTGGCGGCGGCGTCGGCGGTGAGCGGACCGGACAGGGTGCCCGGGTCGATCGAGCCGTCGTAGACGGTGAGGTCGGAGACGGAGCCCTTGTAGTAGTTCCAGGCGTCGCTGCTCTGGTAGCGGTAGTGGCCGAGGACCAGCGGGCCGGTGGAGGCCTGCTTGGTCTTGTGGATGCCGGTGGAGGCGAGTGCGCCGTTGACGTACAGCGCCATCTGCCCGGTCTGGGCGTTGTAGCTGACGGTCAGTCGGGTCCAGGTGCCGAACTGGACGCGGGCGGCGGCGCTGCGGGTGTCCGTGGTGTCGTACGGCCAGCCGTTGTTGTCGGCGGTGGACATGCCCAGGTGCCAGTTGACGTTGCCGTCGCCGAGGGTGGCGGCCCAGACCATGAAGGCGCTGTCGGCGGTGTTGCTCTGGCTGATCACCACGCCGTCGATCAGGTTGCCGTTGGCGTCCTTCTTGGTGGGCACCTCGGGCTTGGTCCAGAGCGAGACGGCGAACGACTTGGTCGGGTCGACGCCGAGGCCGGGGGTCTTGATCTCGCCGTTCTCCCCGTCGAACCGGGCGACCTTGGTGCTCCGGCCGTTGACCGTGTCGGTCGGGAAGGTGACGCCGCCGCTGACGACGCCGGAGGCCCGGCCGAAGACGTCCGGGGTGGTGACCGGGGCGGTGCCGGCGCTGGTGTCCAGCTTGAGCCGGTCGACGTACGGGCGGGCGTCGCCCTGGTCGGTGGCGGTGCCGAACCCGGTCACGGCGGTGGGCTTGCTGGAGTCACCGGCCACGCCCGGGAAGATCCGCAGGTGGTTGGCGGTGTCCAGGGCCCAGAGGTCGGCGAGGCCGTCCCCGTTCAGGTCGCCGTTGGAGCCCATCTTGGGGTAGAGCCCCGTGGTGTAGCCGGTGGCGAGGACGGTGCCGCCGGTCGGGGTGGCCAGCGCCCCGACGTCCAGCGTGCCGTCGCCCTTGGTCTTGACGGCGTAGGAGCGGATGGTGCCGCTGCCGTCGCGGCTCCACAGGGTCGGCTGGGCGTAGCCGCTCGCCGCGCCGGGGCCGTAGAGCTCGTAGCCGCCCCAGGTGGTGGCGGTGGAGACGGCGGTGGCGTCGGCGTCCAGGTTGTTGATGCTGTTGGAGCGGTAGAGCCAGAGCCGGCCGTCCTCGACGGTGACCGCCGAGGTGTAGTCCTTGGCCAGGTCGCTGTCCAGCGGGGAGAGCAGGGCCTTCGGCGCACCGAGGGCGGTGAACTGGCTGACGTGCGACCAGTCCGCGTTCCAGCCGGTCGGCGCGGTGTCGAGCAGGGTGCCGTCGGCGGCGACCCAGCCGGACGGACGGCCGACCAGGCCGGAGGTGCTGAAGGTGCCGTCGTTCTTGTTCGGGTAGACGTACAGGAACGGCGACTTGGTGGCGTCGACCGCGGACGGGACGTGCACCAGCACGTCGTCCACGCCGAACGAGCGCAGCGCGCCGAGGTGGGAGGTCTGGACCTTGTCCCAGGTGCTGCCGGCCGGCGCGAGGCCGGGCGGGGCCGAGACGGCGGTGCCCGGGTCGGTGTTGCCGGTCATCATCCGCAGGTTGCCCTTGGCGTCCGCCTGCAGCAGGTCGACCCGCTTGTCGCCGTTCAGGTCACCGGGGACCGCGGCGCCGGTGGCCGCGTTCCAGGGGGCGTAGAAGGTGTACGGGAAGGGCTGGCTGTAGTTGCCGGCCCGGTCCATCGCCTGGACGAAGAGGGTGTTGGTGCCCCAGCTGGTCGGGGTGAACTTGAAGGTGTTGGTGGCGTCCACGACGTTCGGCGAGGAGCAGGTCCAGCCGGTGACCGGGGTCGGGTCGGAGGACCAGCGCACGCAGGCGACGCCGGAGGCGTGCAGGTTGGTGCCGGGAGCGGGGTCGCTGGAGGTCACCGTGAAGGTGCCCGGCTGGTTGACCTTCAGCTTCGGGGTGGCGTTGACGGTGCCGCTGGCCGGGAAGTCGGTCGAGGTGACCGAGACGGTCGGCGCGGTCTTGTCGACGCGGAAGTAGCACCAGGGGGTGTCGCCCGAGGTCAGCGAGCCGTCGGTGACGTTGGCCAGCCAGCCGTACTGGTGGCCGTCGGTGAGGTTGCCGACCGAGGCCGGGGCGTCGCTGTTCCAGGAGCCGCCCGCGGCGCTGGGGTAGGCGTGCCACCCGGCCTGGTTGTCGTCCCAGATGTGGTAGTTGGTGGTGACGTTCGCGCCGATCGGGGACCAGCTGTTGGCGTGCAGGTAGACGAACTGGTTGGCGCCGACCCAGCCGGGGGCGTTCCAGGCGCTGCCGCCCGGGGTCTGGCAGTCGTTGCGCTGGTTGCCGTAGACCGGGTCGTTGACGTACCCGGGCTGGGGCGTGGTGCGCGGGGCCCAGACGGTCGGCGCGATGTCGTAGTAGGTGACGACGTGCGGGTTGGCGCCGAGGTGGTGGCGGAGCAGCTTGTCGTACTCGTCCTCGGCCGAGAACCCGATGGTCCAGGCGGGGATCTTCTCGTTGACGATCTTCTGCATCCACCAGGTCACGTCGTAGCTCAGCGAGCCGGTGCCGGTGATGTCGGAGTTGCCCGCCCAGGTGCAGCCGACCATCTTGCCGTTGGTGCCGCAGGGCTGGTTGTTCCAGGTGGTGGTGCCCTGGAAGGCCGGCGCGCTGTAGACGTTGATGGTCGACTTGGTGCCGGGGGAGGAGGCCCCGGGCACGTCGACCAGCAGGGTGGCGCGGTTGATCTTGGCGGTGCCGTGCCCGTTGCCCTCGAACAGGCCGTTCGGGGTGGAGAGCTGGTAGTACGACCGGTAGCGGCCGTAGCCGGTGCAGTCGGAGTAGCCGCAGTAGCCCACGCCCAGGCTGCTGAGGGTGTTCACGTTCGAGGTGTCCGGGTGGTTCTCCTGGACCTGGGCGTTGACCTGACGGCCGTTGTCGACGCTGGTCTCGGGGTCGAGGTACCAGGGGCCGGTGCCCTTGCCGAAGGTGTTCTGGTCGGGGGTGAGGACCAGCTCGGAGGCGGAGGCGGTGACGGCCATGGCGGACACCGCGGCCGCCGGGCCGGGGCGGCCGGTGGTCGACCGGTCGGCCTCGGCCTGTCCGTCGGCCGCGGCCGGGGCGGCCGGTGCGGCGAAGAGCGACTTCGGCGCGGCCTGGGCCGGCTTGAGCAGCGGCGCCGGAGGGGCCGGCCGGGTGGAGTCCCACTGGAACGGGGTGGGCGCGTGCATCCGCACCTTGCCGCCCTCGTCCGTCAGCGAGACGTTGCCCGCCCGGTCGGAGGCGACCTGCAGGCCGGTGGTCCGCAGCGGGAAGTGCAGGCTCTTCAGCCGGGGGTCGGCGGCGGCCTGCGCGGTCTTGACCACGATCACGTCGCGCCAGCCGCCGTCGGGGCGGGCCGTCACCTCGAGGTCCACGTCGGGCAGCACCGAGGCGTAGGTTGCGGTGCCGCCGTTCAGGGTGGGCTTGGGGAGCGCGAACGGCGCGCTGATCGAGAGCTTCTTGCCGTCGGCGGTGGAGATGGTGGCGAGCGGGCCGGTGCCGCCGCCCGACAGCACCAGGTCGGAGCCGGTCAGCGCCGGGGTCACGGTGCCGTCGGCGTTCGCCTTCAGCGTGGTGTCGAGCGTCTGCCACCGGCCGTCGCGCTTGGTGCGGACGTCCTGGGCGACGGCGTCGCTGCTGAGGGTGCGCCCGTCCGGGTCGGCGGTGGTCTGGCTGGTCTCGGTGGTCAGCTCGTCGACCACCACCGGGTGGCCGGTCCGCTTGGCCTCGGCGAAGGCCGCGCGGATCGCCTTGGTGGCGGCCGACTCGGCGGGCGGCTGGGCGGCCGGGGCGGTGGTCGCGCCGGGCGCCGGGGTCGCGGTCCCGGCGAGGGCGGGCGGGACGGACAGGACGGCGAGGCCCAGGGCGGTCGTGGCAGCCACGACCGCCCGCCCCGCCAGTCCGACCGGCCGTGGCAGGCCTCGGTGGCGCATCTGCTTGGACATGGAGTTCGGTGTTCCCTCCGAAGGGCCCGCAATGGTTCGTGCGGGCGGTCGACGGGGAACGATGCATTCCGTTTGAGTGGGCGGTCAAGCCAGATTGGGGAGGCTTGTCCGTCCTTGTCCTCATTGGCGGTGAGGTCGATACGGGAAAGAGACCAGACGGTCAGTCAGATTTCCGGAGTGGCTTTCCGGGGTGCGCCGCACGGCATTTAGCGGAGGGAAATCACCTCGCGCGTCAACCTCATTCGTGCCAAGGAATCGCCTAATCTCGGAATTGATTTCCGTGACGGTCCGTCAGGCGGCCAGGTGGCGGAGCAGGCCGCGGCGGCCGCTGCGCATCATGGCGGCGTGGTTGGCCAGGAACAACGGGCGCGCGACCGGGGCCAGACGGCGCATCAGGGGTTTGGCGGGGCGGACCTCCTCCTCGAAGACCGCCCGGGTGCCGGTGCCGGTGCCGGTGCCGTCGTGGTCGTCGGGGCGGACGGTCCAGCGGGACCAGCCGACCAGGTCGCCGGTGAGCTCGGCGGCCAGCAGCCCGGCGGCCTCGTCCTGGAGCTGCTCACGGGCCGTCAGGCGGAGGGAGTAGGGGAGGACCGAGCGGATCACCAGCTCGCCGCTGTGGTCGGTGAGGCGGCGGACGGAGCGGATCTGCGGCCACCAGTCGGGGTAGTGCTCGACGTCCCGGAGGGCGGCGTAGACCCGGGCGGGGGTGGCGGGGAGCCGCCAGGTGGAGACCAGGTGGTAGTGGTTGGCGTCCATGCGACGGTGCCCTCCCGAGTGCCGCGGCGTTCTCCTCCGGGAGTGGTGCCCGCCGCGGGGCGGGCCGGCACCCTCAGGGGAGGTCGAGCTGCCCGGCCTCGGTGAACGGGAAGAAGGGGTTGTGGGCCAGCTCCCAGAGGTGGCCGTCCGGGTCCTCGAAGTAGCCGGAGTAGCCGCCCCACTCGGTGGCCGTCGGCGGCTTGACCACGGTGGCCCCGGCGGCCTCGACGGCGTGCGCCATGGCGGCGTCCACCTGCTCGCGGGACTCGAGGTTGACCGCCAGGGTGACGCCGCGGAAGGAGGGCTCGCCGGTGGCCGGGACGCCCGCGTCGGCGGCCAGCTCCTCGCTGGGGAAGAGGCCGAGCACCGAGTCTGCGGTGCGGAACCAGACGATGGACTCGTTGGAGGCCCCGGAGCGCTGCCAGCCGAGGGCCTGGTAGAAGGCCTCGGAGGCGGCGAGGTCGCTCACCCCGAGCGTGACGATGCTGATCCGGGCGGGGAACGGCGTGGCTGCGGTCATGCCGCCCAGCGTAGGCAAGGCTACTGACATTTCCGGGCGTACGGGGCCGGAGCGGCGAGCTGCCAACCGTACGGGGGAAGCTGATGGCCCGGCAGGTCCGGGGCCCGTAAGGTTGGGCAGGTTCTGCACTCGTCGCACGTGGGGCGAGCTGCGGAGCGACCTACGGCGAGGCGAGCACGCGGGGGTGCGGCAGAGGATGAAGAGGCAGGACGCGACCAGGCCCCAGGAGCCCGAGGACTTCTACGCCGACCACGAGGAGCACAGCCGGCGGGTGCTCGCGGACGCCGACTTCCCGGTCTACGGCGTGGACCGCTCCGAGCAGGCCCACGGCCTGCACCGGGCCGCGCCGGACGGCGAGCGGCCGGAGGGGTCCGAGGGGCCGGAGCGGTCGGAGGGCGCCGAGGACGGCGACGCGCTCGCCGAGTTCGAGGTCAGCAACGGCCGGCTCGGCTGGGTCGAGGTGCGCTCCGGCGACTGGAGCTCGGTCGAGGGCCCGTACGTGACCGTCCGCACCTACCGCCCCGGAGCGGAGCACCGTCAGCTGCCCGAGCTGGAGGACGTGGTCGAGGACGAGCGCGACCGGGTCTACGAGCAGCTGGAGGTGGACGAGGGCGACGGCCCCGGCACCGTCCGCGCGCTGCGCGAGTGGATCACCGTCGAGGGCGAGCCCAGGGCGCTGCAGATCCACGAGGACCGCCGCCCGGACGGCGACCCGCCCGCCCCGCCGGTCTGGGCCGGGCGGCTGCGGGTGGACGGCGTGACCGTCCAGGTGACCGGGCGCGGGGTGCCGCCGGGCGGGGTGGAGCTGCGCCGGATCGAGGACTTCGAGCGGTACGTGCTGGGCCGCACCGACCTGCTGCGCCGGCTGGCGCTGCGTCAGGAGCGGCTGGCCGTGCTGGAGGAGCGCGAGCTCCCGCCGGTGGCCGGTCTGGAGGCGCACCGGGCAGTGATCGACCACGCGGTGCAGGAGGCGGTGGCGCTGGCCGCGCAGGCCCGGGCCCGGACGGCGCCGCGGCTGCCCCGGAGGCTGCGCGGCGAGGCCGGGGCGGTGCGCTGGGAGGCGGCGGTGCGGCAGCAGATGCGGCTGGCCTCGGAGACCAGGGAGGAGGCCGGGGAGGCGGTGACCGCGATGGTCAACCACCTGACCCGGCTGGCCCAGAACACCGACTGGGCGGTCGGCACCGCGGAGGGCGCGGCGGCGGTGGAGGAGGTCGTCCGCTACACCGTGTTCGCCAGCGAGGTGCCCAGCCTGCCGGCCCAACGGGCTTGGGAGCGCCTCTGGTTGGGCGGTGCGCCGCGGGCCCAGGGGGCGGTCCCGGCCTCGGAGGAGGCGTGGCTGACGGCCTGGGAGCAGTGGCGGATCGAGCGCGTGGGGCGGTGACCGGGAGTGGGCGAACGGAGGGGCTCCCTTCCGGTTGTTCGAATACGGTAGGCAAATCACCACTCTGACGAGGCGTCGGGTTCACCCGAGGTTCACCGTGGGCGCCGAGTCTGCTGGGCGTCGCGCCCTCCCACACTCACAGGAGTGAACATGTCGCTGTCCCGCCGGGACTTCGTCAACCGTTCGACCGCCATCGGTGCCGGTGTCCTCATCGCCGGCAGCGCCGAGGTGCTGGCCACCGCCCCGGGTGCCATCGCGGCCCCGGTCGGCGGGGAGGGCGTCGCCGAGGCGGAGGCCGCCGCCGCGGCCCGCCGCGCCGTCGGCTACGGCGAGCTGATCGCCGACCCGAAGGGCGTTCTGGCGCTCCCGCGCGGCTTCAAGTACCGCGTCATCACCCGCACCGGCGAGACCAAGCTGGTCACCGGCGAGTCCACCCCGAGCAACCACGACGGCACCGCCTCCTTCGAGGGCAAGCACGGCGCCACCCTGCTGGTGGTCAACCACGAGCTGGCCGGCGCGCGGGCCAACTGGCCGCACCCGGTGCCGCTGATCGAGGGTCACGTCTACGACCCGGGCGCGGCCGGCGGCTGCACCGTCGTCGAGGTGAAGAACGGCGGCAAGCAGGTCCGCGAGTGGGTCGGCATCGCCGGCACCGCCACCAACTGCGCCGGTGGCGCGACCCCGTGGGGCACCTGGCTGTCCGGCGAGGAGACCGAGGACAAGGCCGGCAAGAACGGCTTCACCAAGGACCACGGCTACATCTTCGAGGTGGACCCGTACGACCAGGCGGCCAACCGCGACCCGCAGCCGATCAAGGCGCTGGGCCGGTACGCCCACGAGGCGGTCGTGGTGGACCAGAAGCGCGGCCACCTCTACCTGACCGAGGACGCCTCCAACCCGAACGGCCTGCTCTTCCGCTGGACCCCGCCGGCCGGCTTCAAGCACGGCAAGGGCAAGCTGCGCACCCTGGCCGCCGACGCCGGCGTGCTGGAGGCCTTCAAGGTCTTCGACTCCAAGGGCACCTTCATCGACGACCTGTCCCGCGCCACCAAGGTCGGCACCGTCTACGGCGTCGACTGGGTCGTGGTCAAGGACCGCGACGCCAAGACCACCTCGGTCCGCAAGCAGTTCGCGGCCGGCGAGGTCACCCGGGCCCGCAAGCTCGAGGGCATGTGGTGGGGCGACAGCGGCTTCTACTTCGTCTCCAGCTACGCCCGCACCGAGAGCCCGGGCGCCGCGCACGACGGCCAGGTCTGGTTCTACGACCCGAAGCGCCGCACCATCACCCTCAAGCTGCTGCTGGGCGTCAACACCGACGTCACGGGCGACCACGGCAACTACGACGGCCCGGACAACATCACCGTCTCGCCGTACGGCGGCCTGGTGATCGCCGAGGACGGCGAGGGCGTCTCGCACCTCTTCGGCACCACCGAGGACGGCAAGACCTACCCGATCGCCCGCAACGACCTGAACATCGGCACCCCCGAGGCGCCGGAGTTCAGCGAGTTCACCGGCGTGAACTTCTCCGAGGACGGCGAGACCCTGTTCGCCAACATCCAGGTCCCCGGCATCCTGGTCGCGATCACCGGCCCGTGGTGGCGCCTGCGCCACCGCAGCGGCCACGGCTACAACGACTGATCCGCGCGAGCCGCACCGGCTGCCCGCCGACGAGGTCTCAGACCCCGTCGGCGGGCAGCCGCCGTTCGGCCGACGGTCGTCCGGCGGGCGGCCGTTCCGGCTCCTCGTCCGGCAGGTCGAACTGCTGGGTCAGGCCCAGCCGTTCGGCGATCACCCCGCCCTGGAAGCGGCTGCCCGCGCCCAGGTGGTCCAGCAGTTCCGAGACGTGCCGGCGGCAGGTGCGCAGCGAGAAGCCCAGTCGCCGGGCCACCGTCTCGTCCTTGTAGCCCTTGGCCAGCAGCACCAGGATGCTGCGCCGCAGCGTGCCGGTGGTCTGCTGGGCGGCGGTCGGGCCGCTGGTGAAGGGCGTCGCGTAGGCCCAGTCCCGGTCGAAGACCGTCAGCAGGTGGTCCAGCAGGGCGGGTTCGCGGACCACCACCGCGCCGTTGCCCTTCGAGCGGTTGGGCAGGAAGGCCATCCGGCGGTCCACCACGATCAGCTGCGGCATCACCTCGGGCAGGGTGCGGATCTCGGCCCCCGCCCCGATCAGCGCGGCCGCGTGCCGCCGGGTGGCCGGGTCGTAGCGGGTGGTGTCCTGGTACAGGCTGCGCATCCGCACCCCGCGCTCCAGCAGCGCCAGGTCCCGGGGGAGCGCCTCGCGCAGCGTGCCGGGCGGGAAGGCACCACCCGGCTTGGAGACCAGCACCTCCTCCCGGCAGTCCCGCACCGTCTCGGCCAGCACCGCGCGGACCTCGCGCTGGTCCTCCAGCACGTCCACCGCCACCTCCGGGTGGCTGCGCTCGCGCCGCTCCAGGTAGGCGGGCATCAGATCGGCGAAGTACTCGCGCAGTTGCCGCAGCCTGGCCCGCTCGGCCCGCACCTCCTCCTCGCGCTGCTGGAGCCGGTCCTCCTGCGGGGCGACCAGCCGGGCCCCGGCGGCGGACGGGCTGACGGCCCGCCAGCAGCCGTCCGGCTCGGTCCGGCGCAGCAGTCCGGCGGCGTGCAGCAGCTCCAGCGCGGCCGTCAGTTCGGCTCCGGCCAGCCCCGTCCCGGCCAGCGCGGCGGCCCGGTCCGCGTCCTGCAGACGGCCGTTGTGGACCGTCCAGGCGTACAGCGCGAGCGCTCCGGGCCCCAGCTCGGGCAGCGCGGCGTCGGCTCCGATGGGGTACCTCCTCAAGCTGCATGGCACGGAGTGGCCACATTACAACCGCAGCGGATCTTCGCCCCGGGTGTCAGGGTGGTGCACGGAGCGCCCCCTCGCCGACGGACCGTCAGAGGCCGGGCCGCACGTCTCTTCACCGGGGGAACCACCATGAGGAAAGCCTTCGCCCTGCTCGCCCTGGCGCTGACCGCGCTGGCGCTGACGGCCGGAGCGCAGCAGCAGCGGGACACCGCCCGGGCGGACGGGTTCCGGGAGCCGGTCTGCGTGGCCACCACCGCCTGGGGCGAGGACTGCTGGAAGCGGCCCGAGCTCTGACGGCCGCGGGCGAGGGGGAGACCGATGGACGACCGCTACGAGCGCCACTGCCTCGCCGACCCGCTCTTCTACGACGTGCCGCCCGCCACCGAGCGGCCCTACCCGGCGGCCACCGCCGCCCTGCCGCCCGGCTGGGAGCGGGTCGTCCACGGCCCCTGGGTCAACCTGGCCCCGCCCGGCACCGACCTGCCCGAGCAGGGGTGGAAGGTGCACGTCTCGGCCGCCGCGCCGGAGGCCGAGCGGGTGATCGCCACCGTGCTGGAGCACTGCACGGCCACCGGCACGCCGGTGAAGTTCCTGCGCTCCCCGGCCCGGCTGCTGGCCGCCAACGCCAAGTACGCCCCGCGCGAGGCGAGCGGCAAGCTGCTCACCCTCTACCCGCTGGGCGAGCAGGCGCTGCACCACGCCCTGACCGAGCTCTCGGCCGCGCTCAAGGGCACCCCCGGGCCGTACGTGCTGAGCGACCTGCGCTGGCAGGAGGGGCCGCTCTACCTGCGCTACGGCGCCTACCGCCGGCAGTGGACCACCGGCGCGGACGGCCGGCGGGTGCCGGCCCTGCGCGGTCCTGACGGCGCGTTGGTCCCCGACGTGCGCGGGGTGGTCTTCACCGTGCCGGACTGGGCGCCGGTGCCGGAGTTCGTGGCCGGGCAGATCGCCGAGGCCGCCGCCGCGCCCGAGCCGGACTTCCCCTTCGACGTGGCCGAGGCGCTGCACTTCTCCAACGGCGGCGGCGTCTACCGGGCCACCGACCGCCGGGACGGCCGCACCGTGGTGCTCCGGGAGGCCCGCCCGCACGCGGGCCTGGACGCCGACGGCCGGGACGCGGTGGAGCGCCTGCACCGCGAGCGCGCGGTGCTGGAGCGGCTGGCCGGCCTGGACTTCGTCCCCGCGCTGTACGAGTACCGGCAGGACTGGGAGCACCACTTCCTGGTCGAGGAGCACATCGAGGGCGAGCCGCTGGAGCGGGCCTTCACCCGGCGCTGCCCGCTCACCCGGCCCGACCCCTCCTCGGCCGAGCTGGCGGAGTACACCGCCTGGGCGCTGGACGTCGTCGGGCAGTTGGAGCTGATGCTCGGCCGGCTGCACGAGCGGGGGCTGGTCTTCGGCGACCTGCACCCGGGGAACGTGCTGCTGCGCCCGGACGGGCGGTGCGCCCTGGTCGACTTCGAGCTGGCCTTCCCGGTGGACGCGGCCGAGGGCCCGGCGCTCGGCGCCCCCGGCTTCGTCAGCCCGGCGGCCCGGCGGGGCACGGCGGTGGACCGGTACGCGCTGGCGGCGCTGCGGCTCTACCTGCTGCTCCCGCTCAACCCGCTGCTCCACCTGGACTCCGGCAAGGCCGAGCAGGCGCTGGCCGAGATCCCGGCCCGCTACCCGGTGCCCGAGGGCTTCGCCGCCGCCACCCGCGCGGCGCTGCGCGAGGCGGTCGGCGGCGAACTGCCCGGGGGCAGCGCCGAACTGGCCGGCGGCCCGCCGCCCGCACCCTGGCCCGCGCCCGGGGTGACCGGCCCGGCCGGCTGGTGGCCGGTGCTGGACTCGCTGGCCGAGGGCATCCGGGCCACCGCCACCCCGGGGCGGACGGACCGTCTGTTCCCGGGCGACGTGGCCCAGTTCGAGCCCGGCGGCCCCGCGCTCTCGCTGGCCCACGGCGCGGCCGGGGTGCTGTACGCGCTGCACGGCTGCGGCTACCGGGTGCCCGAGGAGCAGCTGGACTGGCTGGTGGAGCGCGCCCGCGCGCTCACCGACCCGCGGCCCGGCCTGTACGACGGCCTGGCGGGAGTGGCCTGGGCGCTGCGCCGCATGGGCCGCCCGGAGCAGGCCGAGGAGCTGCTCGACCGGGCCGAGGCGGCCGGCCCGCCCGGCGCCCCCGGGCTCGGCTCCGGCCGGGCCGGGCTGGCGCTGGCACTGCTGGACTCGGCCCGGCACACCGGGGACCGCGACCGGGCCGCGCGGGCGTACGCGCTGGCCGACGGCCTCACCGCGCTGGTGCCCGACGGCGCCCCGGGCGCCCCGCACGCGCCCGGGCTGCTGGACGGGCGGGCCGGGCTGGCCGCGCTCTTCCACCACCTGCACGCCGACTCCGGCGAGCCGCGCTGGGCCACCGCCGCCGAGGCGGCGCTGCGCTCCGAACTGGCCGGCGCCACCCGCCCGGAGGGCATGCTGATGCTCACCGAGCCGGACGGGCGCCGCCTGCTGCCCTACCTCGCCGCGGGCGGGGTCGGGCTCGGGCTGCTGATCGCCGCCGTCCCGGCCTGGCGCACCAGGCCAGACCTGGCGGCCGCGCTGGCCTCCGCCGACCGGGCCTGCCGGCCCCGGCTGGTGGCCGCGGCCGGCCTGTTCGAGGGCCGGGCCGGGATGCTGCTGCACCTGGCCCGGGGCGGGCAGTGGGAACTGATGGCCCGCCACCTCTGGGAGCTGCGGCTCCAGGTGGCCGGCCTGCGCGGCCACTGGGCGGTGCCCGGGCGGCGGCTGCACCGCTTCTCCACCGATCTGGCCACCGGGGCGGCGGGGGTGATGCTGGCCCTGCACGAGGCGGTGCTCGGCCCCGTCCCGCTGCCCGGCCTCACCGATCTCCCCGGCGGACCCGCCGGGGCCGTCACCGACGAAGGGACACCACAGTGACCTCGATCCTCAAGCTCCAGGGCCTGGCCGAGGACCGCACGGAGGGCGAGTACGCCGCCGACTCCAGCCACTGGAGCAGCCACGCCCACTTCCGCGCCGCCCAGCCGGTCGCGGCCGAGCCGCAGGACTGACCTCCCCTCAGGTCCCCCGGTCGGTCGGCGGACCGGCCGGGCACCTGGGGAGCGCCCCGCAGGGGCGCGGGGAACTGCGCGCGGGAGTGGCAGCACGTGCAACTGGCTGACGTGCCCTGATCTCACGCCGGTCCGCCTTCCGTACTCGCGCCCGCGCGGCGGAGCCGCACATCAGCAGAGCCTCGCGCCCCCGGGGTGACCACCTGCGCCGGCTCTCAGGCCTCGTCCGCGGGCAGCCGCAGCTGGAGCATCGCCAGCAGCCGCTGCTGCGGCTGGGCCAGGTCGATCCCGGTGAGCTGCTCGGCCCGGCGGACCCGGTACCGCAGGGTGTTGGGGTGGATGTGCAGCGCGTCGGCGGCCACCCGGACCTCGCCCAGCGCGTCCAGCCAGGCCAGCACCGACTCGGCCAGCCGGGTGCCGTGCCGCCGGTCGTACGCGGTCAGCGCGGTCAGCCGCGGGTCCCGAAGCCCGCCGCGCTCCTGGAGCAGCGCCAGCACCTCGCTCACCAGCACCTCGGCCTGCACGTCGATCAGCGCGGCCACCTCCAGCGCCACCCCGCCGCGGCCCATCGCGTCCAGGATCCGGTCCGCCTGCGCCCGGGACTCGGGGACCGCCGCCAGCCCGTCCACGGTGGCGCCGACCGCTGCCCGCAGCGGCACGCCCAGGTGCTCGCGGGCCGCCTCCACCACCTCCTGGGCCCAGGCCCGGACGGTGGACATCGGCAGCCCGGCGGGGAGTTCGGGCAGCAGCACGTACACCCGGGAGTCGATCGGGGCGAGCAGCGCCGAGCGGTGCCGGGCGGCGGTGTGCACCGAGATCAGGCCGGTCACCTCGGCCCGGGTCAGCTCCAGGTCGGAGCCCTCGGAGGGCGAACCGGCCGCGTAGGCCAGCACGGTGGCGGGCCGCCGCAGGTCCAGGCCGAGGTGGGTGGCCAGCGTCTGCGGGCCGGTGGAGCCCTCCAGCAGGCCGGTCAGCAGCGTCCGGGTGAGCCGCACGTCCGCCGACAACTCCCGCCTGCGGCGCACCAGTTGAGCCGCTGCCACCCGGGCCGCGCCGACCAGTGCCTGGTCCGCCAGCGGGGCCAGCGGCTGCGCGCCCTCCTGCACCCAGATGGTGCCCAGCGGCTGCGCCCCGGCCCGGATGCCGATCGCCAGCCGGCGCCGGATGCCCAGCTCCGGGTGCGGGTCGATCCCGATCACCGTGTCGGAGGAGCGCAGGTGCTGGAAGATGCCCCACTCGCGGAGCTTGGACAGGTACGGCTCCGGGCCCTGCCAGCCGAGGATGGAGAGCCGCCGCAGGTCGTCCACCTCGTCGCTGTCCGAGGAGCGCGAGTAGGCCAGCACCCGGCTGGAGGTGTCCTCGATGGAGACGATGCCGTTGGTCAGCACCGCGACGGTCTGGGCCAGCGAGAAGAGGTCACCGGCGTTGTGCTCCGGGGTCTCCGGGGCGTCCGGGCCGGCGATGATCGCCCGGGCCAGCGAGTCCAGGTGCTCCCAACGGGTCTCCCGCCGCACGCTCAGCAGCGCCACCCCGGCCTCGGTGGCCGCCTCGCGCAGCGCGTCCGCCTGCCCCGGCGCGTCCAGCTTCACCGCCACCGCCGCGGCCCCGGCCCGCCCGGCCGCCCGCAGGGCCGGCAGCGCCGCCCGGCCGCGGGCCCCGATCGCCAGCACCAGCTCCCCGGCCGAGGCGGTGGCCGGGTCCTCCGGGTCGAGGATCGCCACGTCCCGCACCGGCACGTCCAGCCCGGCCGGGGCCGCCTGGAGCTCGACCAGCGGTTCGCCCAGCGACATCAGCAGCTGACGCAGCGGCAGCCCGGCGGCGGCCATCCGTTCTCCCATCCTCGTGCCCGGTGCGGTAAGGACCGCTCGGCCTGACGGCCCGTCACAGTGCCCCGACCTGACCTAGTCCCGGCCGGACTGTCCGGGCTTCGGGGCGATCGTGCGTCGGCGATGCGGGCCGTTCCTATTCTCGGCCCGGGGTGGCCGTGACCGCCGAGCGCCACCACCACGCCGAAACGTCCCTGGAGGACCGCGATGAACGCCGCGCTGGCGACCCTGCCGATCCTGGTCACCTTAGGGCTGCTGGCCGCCCGGGTGCGAGCCCTGTACGCCGCGCTGGCCGCCCTGGCCACGGCGGTGGTGGTCACCCTCACCTCCTTCCGCCAGCCGGCCGGGGACCTCGGGCGGGCCGAACTGCACATGCTCCCCACCGTCGTGGAGCTCGCCGCCATCCTGTTCGGCGGCATCCTGCTCAGCGAGCTGATGAGCCGCACCGGCACCCAGAAGCGCCTCGGCGACTGGATCGGCGGCTCGGCCGGCACCGCCGCCCGCGCGGTGCTGCTGGTCCAGCTGGGCGTGACCCCCTTCGCCGAGTCGCTGACCGGCTTCGGCATCGGCGTGGTGGTGGCGATCCCGCTGCTGCGCCAGCTGGGCCTGTCCGCGCCCAAGGCCGCCGTGGTCGGCCTGCTCGGCCTGGTCACCGTGCCCTGGGGCTCGCTGGCCCCCGGCAGCCTGGTCGCCGCCGAGCTCGGCGGGGTGGAGTTCCAGGAGCTGGGCATCAACTCCGCGCTGCTCTCCGCTCCGGTCTTCCTGATCGCCGGTGCCGCCGCCCTGGTGGTCGCCTTCGGCCCGCGCCGGGCGCTGGCCGCGACCGGCGAGCTGGTGCTCGCGGCGGGCACCCTCTGGCTGACCGTCTGGGCCGTGGACTTCTTCGTCGGCATGCCGCTGGCCGGCGTGCTCGGCGGCATCACCACCGTCGTGGTGCTGCTGCTGGTCTCCCGGCTGGGCGGCTCCGCCGCGGTCGCCGCGGCCCGCACCCCGCTCGGCCGGGCCCTGGTCCCGTACGGCTTCCTGGTCGGCGGTCTGCTGCTGAGCCGGCTCGCGCTCGGCCTGGCCGGGATCGAGGAGGGCTGGTGGGCGGTGCTGGCCGGCCCGGCGGGCTGGCTGCTGCTGACCGCCGCGCTCACCCCCGGGCTGCTCGGCACCGACGGCGCCGTGCTGCCGCCCGCCACCCGGGCCACCTTCGGCCGCTGGTGGCAGGTCACCCTGACCACCGTGGTCTTCCTGGCGCTGGGCACCCTGCTGGCGGCCAGCGGGATGAGCCGGGCGCTGGCCGACGCCGGGGCCGCGCTCGGCGTCGGCTACCTGCTGCTGGCCCCCTGGATCGGCGCCGTCGGCGGCTTCCTGGCGGGCTCCAACACCGGGGCCAACGCGATGTTCGCCTCCAGCCAGGCGGCCACCGCCCAGCTGCTGAACTACCCGGCCGCCCAGCTGGTCGCGGTGCAGAACGTCAGCGCGGCCCTCGCCTCCGGCGGCGCGGTGGCCCGTGTGGTGCTGGCCGCCCAGCTGGCCGAGAACGCCCCCGGCCCGTCCGGGCCCGCCGCGGCCGACGCCCCGTCGGGCGGCGTGGCGGTGCTCACCGAGACCGCGACCGTGACCGCGGAGAAGGTGGACACCACCTACGTGCTGCGCACCGTCCTGTCGGTGCACGCCCTGATCTTCCTGGTGCTCGGTGTGATCGCCGTCCTGTGGCGGTGAGCCGGTTAGCCCGGTCGGTCGGCTCTGTTCACCCGTACAAGGGTGAGGGGCCGACTTTGGCTGCCAGGCCAACCAAAGCCATGGCCTCGGCGGCTTAGCGTTTCTTCATGGCCGGCGTGTGACCCCCGCCCGGCCTTCCCCCATGACGAGAAGGAGATCGCGCGCTCATGGATGCTGTGACCCAGGTCCCCGCGCCGGTGAACGAGCCGGTCCACAGCTACGCCCCCGGCACCCCCGAGCGGGCCCGGCTGGAGGCCAAGCTGAAGGAGCTGGGCGGCCAGGAGCCGATCCAGCTCACCATGACCATCGACGGCGAGCAGCGGATGGGTGGCGGCGAGGAGATCCACGTCGTCCAGCCGCACAACCACGCGGCCCGCCTCGGCACCCTGCGCAACGCCACCCAGGACGACGCGCGCGACGCGATCGACGCCGCCCTGGCCGCGGCCCCCGCCTGGCAGGCGCTCTCCTTCGACTCCCGCGCCGCGATCTTCCTCAAGGCCGCCGACCTGCTGGCCGGCCCCTGGCGCGAGACCCTGGCCGCCGCCACCATGCTCGGCCAGTCCAAGACCGCCCAGCAGGCCGAGATCGACACCCCCTGCGAGCTGGTCGACTTCCTGCGCTTCAACGTGCACTTCGCCCGCCAGATCATCGCCGAGCAGCCGATCTCCTCGGACGGCGTCTGGAACCGCAGCGACCACCGCGCGCTGGAGGGCTTCGTCTACGCGATCACCCCCTTCAACTTCACCGCGATCGCGCTCAACCTCCCGACCGCCCCGGCCCTGATGGGCAACGTGGTGATCTGGAAGCCGTCCCCCACCCAGCAGTTCTCCGCGCACCTGCTGATGCGCCTGCTGGAGGCGGCCGGCCTGCCCAAGGGCGTCATCAACATGGTCACCGGCGATGGCCTGGCCGTCTCCGAGGTCGCGCTCCACCACCCGGAGCTGGCCGGCATCCACTTCACCGGCTCCACCGCCACCTTCCAGCACCTGTGGCGCGAGGTCGGCACCAACATCGCCAACTACCGCACCTACCCGCGGATCGTCGGCGAGACCGGTGGCAAGGACTTCCTGGTCGCCCACCCGTCCGCCGACAAGGCCGTGCTGAAGACCGCGATGACCCGCGGCGCCTTCGAGTTCCAGGGCCAGAAGTGTTCGGCGCTCTCCCGCGCCTACGTCCCGGCCTCGATCTGGGCCGAGCTGAAGGACGAGTTCCGCGACGAGGTCGACGGCCTGACCATGGGCGACGTCACCGACCTGTCGAACTTCATGTCGGCCGTCATCGACGCCCGCTCGTTCGCCAAGAACAAGGCCGCGATCGACCGCGCCCAGGCCGACCCCGAGGTCGAGGTCCTGGCCGGCGGCACCTACGACGACTCGGTCGGCTACTTCGTCCGCCCGACCGTCCTGGTCTGCGAGGACCCGGCCTCCGAGTACTTCAAGGACGAGTACTTCGGCCCGATCCTGGCCGTGCACGTCTACGAGGACGAGAAGTACGAGGAGATGCTGACCCAGATGGAGTCGGTCTCCTCCTACGGCCTGACCGGCGCGGTGATCGCCCAGGACCGCGACGCCATCCAGGCCGCGATGCTGAAGCTCCGTCACGCGGCGGGCAACTTCTACATCAACGACAAGCCCACCGGCGCCGTCGTCGGCCAGCAGCCCTTCGGCGGCGGCCGCGCCTCCGGCACCAACGACAAGGCCGGCGCCAAGCAGAACCTGATGCGCTGGACCTCGACGCGCTCGGTCAAGGAGACCTTCGTCCCGCCGACCGACTACCGCTACCCCCACATGGGCTGACCAGTCGTCACTCCCCCCTGAGGGCGGCGGCGGAACCCCACGCCGCCGCCCTCACCCCTCCCCACCTGCTGAACCTTCTCCAGGAGTTCACGATGCTCCGTTCCGCCCTCCTCGCCGCGTCCCGCTCCCCGCAGGTGCGCACCGTGGTCGAGAAGTTCCCGCCCACCCACGCGATAGTCGAGCGCTTCGTCGCCGGCGAGCGCCTCGAGCAGGCCGTCACCGCCACCGACGAGCTGATCGTCACCGGCCGCAAGGTCACCCTGGACCACCTGGGCGAGGACACCAAGGACGCGGAGCAGGCCGCCGGCACCGCCGAGGCCTACGAGCACCTGCTCGCCGCGCTCAAGGAGACCGGCCTGGCCGCCGACGCCGAGGTCTCCGTCAAGCTCTCCGCCGTCGGCCAGTTCCTCCCGGTGGACGGCGAGAAGATCGCCCTGGAGAACGCCCGCCGCATCTGCGAGGCCGCCGCCGCGGCCGGCACCACGGTGACCCTCGACATGGAGGACCACACCACCACCGACTCCACCCTGGCCATCGCCCGCGAGCTGCGGGTGGACTTCCCGTGGCTGGGCGTCGTCCTCCAGGCGTACCTGCGCCGCACCGAGTCCGACTGCCGCGACCTGGCCACCGCCGGCTCCCGGGTCCGGATCTGCAAGGGCGCCTACAAGGAGCCCGAGTCGGTCGCCTTCCAGGGCAAGCACGAGGTCGACCTGGCCTACGTCCGCGCCCTCAAGATCCTGATGGCCGGCGAGGGCTACCCGATGGTCGCCTCGCACGACCCCAACATGATCAAGATCGCCGGCCAGCTGGCCGACTGGAACGGCCGCGCGCGGGACAGCTTCGAGTACCAGATGCTGCTCGGCATCCGCCCCGAGGAGCAGCTGCGCCTCGCCGAGGCCGGCAACACCATGCGCGTCTACCTCCCCTACGGCCAGGAGTGGTACGGCTACTTCATGCGCCGCCTCGCGGAGCGCCCGGCCAACCTCACCTTCTTCCTCCGCGCCATGGCCACCCGGGGCTGACGGGTCGTCACGGCGGAAGGGCCCGGGGCAGCAGCCCCGGGCCCTTCGGCGTCCCCGCGAGGGGGCTCAGAGCATCGCGCCCGCGGGCTTGACCATGGCGCGCGCCGTCTTGGCGTTGACGTACTCGCCGATGGCGGTCATCACCCACTCGCCGGAGTACTGGCGGACCAGCTTGCACATCACGACGCCGGTGCTCGGCTCGGAGGTGGTGAGGTCGAAGCGGACCAGCTCCTGGCCGGAGCCGGCGTCGAGGAGGCGGCAGTAGGCGTTCTTGACGTCGGTGAACTTCTGGCCGGAGAAGGAGTTGACGACGAAGACCAGGCCGCAGACCTCGGCGGGGAGGCCGTCCAGGTGGACGGTGATGGCCTCGTCGTCGCCCGCGCCCTCGCCGGTGAGGTTGTCACCGGAGTGGGCGATGGCGCCGTTGAAGACCGAGAGCTTCATGAACCAGGCGGTCTCGACCTTGTTGCGCTGGGCGTCGAAGGCGATGCAGGAGGCGTCCAGGTCGATGTTGCGGCCGCGCCCGGCGGGCTCCCAGCCGAGGCCCATCCGGACGGCGGCGAGGAAGGGCTTGCCGTTCTTCTCCAGCGAGACGGAGCCGCCCTTGGTGAGGCTGACCCGGCCCTTGTCGAGGGTGACCTTGGTGAGCGAGGCCGGGACGGCGGGCGGGGTGACCGGCTTGGGCGGGGCCTGGGTGGGGGCGGACTGCGGGGGAGCGGGCGGCGGGGCGGGCGAGTCGTCCACCGTGACGCCGAAGTCGGTGGCGATGCCGGCCAGGCCGTCGGCGTAGCCCTGGCCGACGGCGCGGACCTTCCAGGCACCGCCCCGGCGGTAGACCTCGACCACCACCAGGGCGGTCTCCCGGGTGAGCCGCGGCGGGGTGAAGGTGACCAGCACCTCGCCGGTGTCCGCGTTGCGGATGGTGGCGGTGGGCTCGGTGCCGGCGAAGGTGGCGCCCGCGTCGTCGAGGCTGGCCGTCACGACGACCTTCTCGATGCCGGCGGGCAGCGCCCCGGTGTCCACGGTGATCGCGTCGGGGGCACCGCCGGCGGCCGGACGGTGCGTCACCCCGGGCCCGTTCGGGGCGTTGAAGAAGACGAAGTCGGCGTCCGAGCGGACCTTGCCCGCCTCGGTGAGCAGCAGCCCCGAGACGTCCAGCGCCTTGGGGGCCGTCACCTCGACCGTCACCCGGGCCGAGGCGAGCGGCGCGTTGCCGCCCTGGGTCAGGACCGTCGTCACTGGCTGCTCCTTCTCCACGCGCATCCCTGATGCACACTCAACTCTGGCGGCTGCGAAGGCCCAGCGTAGCCAAGCTCTCAGCTGAATCGGCGAGTCGGCACGGAAAGCGGCTTGTCCCGTCCCGGCCGCTGGGAAAGCATGCAGGACATGCCAGCCCTACAACGTTCCGAGGCGCGCACCCGTGCCCGACTCCTCCAGGTCCACGGCTACACCCTCGACCTGGACCTGACCCGCGGCGAGACGGTCTACGGCTGCACGACGACCATCCGCTTCGCCTGCACCGAGCCCGGTGCCGGGACCTTCCTCGACCTGCGGCCCGAGCTCCTGCACCGCGCGGTGCTCAACGGCACCGAGCTGGACCCGGCCGCCGTGGCGGACCACCGCCTGCCGCTGACCGGTCTGCTCGCCGAGAACGAGCTGCTGCTGGTCACCGACCAGCGCTACTCCTCCACCGGTGAGGGTCTGCACCGCTACGTCGACCCGGCCGACGGTTCGGTCTACCTCTACGCGAGCTGCGGCCCCGACCTGGCCCCGCTCGCCTTCCCCTGCTTCGACCAGCCCGACCTCAAGGCGGCCTTCACCCTCTCCGCCACCGTCCCGGCCGGCTGGACGGTGCTCGGCAACGGCACCGGCAAGCAGGTGGCCGAGGGCCGCTGGGAGTTCGAGCCGACCAAGCCGTTCTCCACCTACCTGTTCACCGTCGTGGCGGGCCCGCTGCACTCGGTGCACTCCGAGCACGACGGCATCCGGCTCGGCCTGCACGGCCGCAAGGCGCTCGCCGCCGACCTGGACCGCGAGGCCGAGGAGCTGTTCGAGGTCACCCGGCAGTCCTTCGACCGGCTGCACGAGCTCTTCGACGAGCGCTACCCGTTCGGCGACTACGACCAGGCGTTCGTGCCCGAGTTCAACTGGGGCGCGATGGAGAACCCCGGCTGCGTGGTCTTCGCCGAGCAGATGCTCTTCCACTCGGCCCCCACCGAGGTGGAGCGCACCTTCCGCGCCATGGTGGTGGCGCACGAGATGGCCCACATGTGGTTCGGCGACCTGGTCACCCTCCGCTGGTGGGACGACATCTGGCTGAACGAGTCCTTCGCCGAGTACCTCGGCTTCCGGATCACCGACGAGGTGACCCGCTTCCGCGGCGCCTGGAGCGGCTTCGCGATCAAGCGCAAGGGCTGGGGCTACGACGCCGACCAGCGCTCCACCACCCACCCGATCGCCGCCGAGGGCCTGGAGAGCGTCGCCGAGGCGATGGGCAACTTCGACGGCATCTCCTACGCCAAGGGCGCCGCCGCGCTGCGCCAGCTGGTCGCCTGGCTCGGCGACGAGGCCTTCTTCGCCGGGATCAACGAGCACTTCGCCCGGCACCGCTTCGGCAACGCCGAACTCGCCGAGTTCCTGGACGTGTTGAGCGAGACCAGCGGCCGGGACGTCCGCGGCTGGGCCGAGCGCTGGCTGCGCACCTCCGGCGTCGACACCCTGCGGCTGTCGGTCGCGTACGACGGCGACACCGTCGTCTCCGCCGAGCTGGTGCCGGACGGCAGCCGCCCGCACCTGGTCGGCGTCGGCGTCTTCGACCTGGACGCGGACGGGAGGCCGGTGCTCCGGGAGTCCTTCGGGGTCGAGCTGGAGCCCGGCACCCCCGCTCCGCTGCCGCGGCTGGCCGGGGCGCCCCGCCCCGCGCTGCTGCTGCCCAACCACGGCGACCTGTCCTGGGCCAAGATCCGGCTGGACGAGGCCTCCTGGCGGACCGTCACCGAGAAGCTCTCGCTCTTCCAGGACGAGCTGGTCCGCGCGGTGCTCTGGGAGCACGCCCGCGACCTGGTCCGCGACGGCGAGCTGACGCCCTCCGGCTACCTCGACCTGGTCGCCGCGCACCTGCCCGGCGAGCCGGCGGACGCCATCGTGGAGGCGGTCCTCACCTTCGCCCGCACCAAGATGCTCGCCTACCTGCCGCCGGCGGAGCGGACCGCCGCCCAGGCCCGGCTGGCAGCCGCCGCCCGGGAGCTGCTGGCCCGTCAAGACGTGGAGCAGGGCCTGCGGCTGGCCGCACTGCGGGCCGCCGTCGACAACGCCACCGGCGAGCGGGAGTCGGCCGAGCTGGAGGGGTGGCTCGCCGGCGGTGCCTTCGGCATCGAGCTCAGCGCGGAGCTGCGGTGGGCGGCGCTGGTGCGGCTCGCCGCGCGCGGCGTGATCGGCGAGGAGCGGATCGCGGCCGAGCTGGCGGCCGACCCCGGGGTGACCGCCGCCGAGGGGGCGGCCCGGGCGCGGGCCGCGCTGCCGGGGGCCGAGGCCAAGGAGGCCGCCTGGGGGCTGCTGTTCGGTGAGAGCGGGCTGTCGAACGCGCTGCTCACCGCGGCGGCCCAGGGCTTCTGGCAGTCGGGTGGCGAGGAGCTTCAACGGCCCTACGTGGAACGGTACTTCGCGGAGGTGCCGGCGGCCGGCGAGCGCGGCGAAACCGTCTCGCGCGTCCTCGGCTCCGCCCTCTTCCCGACCGGCTGGTCCACCCCGGAGACCCTCGCCCTGGCCGTCGCCGCCCTGGCCGGCGACGGCCTGACCCCCGGACTGCGCCGCACCCTGGCCGACCAGATCGACGACCTCACCCGGGCCACCCGCATCCGCCTGGGGTAAGTGGCCACACCTCGGGGGCGCGACCTGTTGGTTGGCTCGGCCCGGCAGGGCAGCGCCCCAGGGGCGCGAGGAACTGCGCGACCAGCCGTGCACCGCCGTTCAGGTCGCGGCACGTGCAACTGGCTCTCGTGGAGGCGATCCACCGGTGGTGGTCTTCCGCTTCGCGCCCGCGCGGCGGAGCCGCACGTGTCACAGCCTCGCGCCCTGGGCATCTGCCCTGCCGGGCGGAGTGCCCCGACGGGCGGAGTGCCCTGCCGGGGCGTCAGCCGAAGGTGCCGCGGGTGGTGGTGGCGGTGGAGCGGCGGAGGTTGAAGGCCGACGCGGACCAGGTCTCCGTGGCGGGGCGGGCGGGGCCGGGGCTCGCCGAGGCGGAGGGGTCGACGGTGTGGACGGCGAAGAGGTAGCTGCCGGGGGCGACGTCGAGGCCCGGCGGGAGGGTGAAGCGGTAGACCAGGGTGCCGCGCTCCTGGAGCACCGTCACCACGGCGCCGGGCAGCGTGGTCCACGGCAGCGTGCCGGGCAGCGACTCCGGGCGGGCGAGCTGGAACTCGACCTGGAGGGCGGTGAGGTCCTCGCCGACGGCCAGGGTCAGGGTGTGCCGGGAGCCGGTCTGCCCGAGCGGCGTGCGCTCGGCCAGGCCGGTCATCGCCTCGGTCGGCTTCGGGGAGGGGGTGGGCGCCACCGGTACCGGTCCGACCGGGCCGGGCGCGCCGCCGCCGGGAGAGGGCGACGGTGAGGACGACGGCACGGGCGGGGCCGGGAGCGAGGGCCCGGGGGCCGGGGTCGCCGGGGAGGTGGCGGTCGTGGGGGCGGCCGGCGTGGGCGAGGACGTCCGGGGACGGACCGGGCTCGGGCTGGCCGGGTGGGTCACCGACGGGGTTCGGGCACCGAGCGCCCGCGGGCCGGGCACCGTGGCGGAGGGGCTGGGCGTCGGCGAAGGCGTGCCCTCCCGGGAGGGCTCGGGGGCCGAGTCGGGGCTGGGCACCGGCGGGCTGGCGCCGACGTTGGTGACCCCGGGCAGCCGGCCGACGCTCTGCTGCTCGCTGACCAGCCAGGTGGTGGCCACGCTGATGCCGACCACGGTGGACATCGCCATCGCCGCGCCGGAGAAGCGGAAGCCCGGCAGCCGGAACCGCGCGCCGACCGGCTTCGGCCGTCCGTGCCGCGCGTGCCGTGACGGCCCGTCGTGTCGTGCGGCGGCCGCCGTCCCGTCCTTCTCGCGGAGCTCCCGGAGCAACCGGCCCGCCTCCTTCCCGACTCACCGACCCAGAACCATCGAAGACCCGTCCCGCCGCCGCTGCGGCTCGGCCGCTGGTCGCGGTCCGGGTACGGGGCAGGGCACGTGGCGGGGCCAGCTGAGACTACCAGTGCGCACCTGACGGACCGCCAGACCCGGTGCGCGGCAGTCGGATCCGGGGCCGCGAGCCGTTGTTGCAACCCCCTTGCAACGGTTGCAAGGGCGGCGCCGCTGCCGCAGGCTGGGCGGAACCCCAGCCGCCTCGGAGATATCGTCATGCCGCGCGACCCGCTGTCAGCCGCCTCGAACCCGCCGTTCGCCGCCACCCCCACGGGCGACGAGGCGGTCGGACCCGACGTCGTGCCGGGGCCGGTGGAGGAGGTCCTGACGCTGCGGATCGCGCTCGACGAGGACTCGGTGGGAGAGGTGCGCACCCGCTTCCGGTACGACCCGGAGAGGCCCTACGAGGTGCTGCTCACCTTCCACCTCGGCCGCTCCGACGAGGCGGACTGGGTGTTCTCCCGTGAGCTGCTCCGGGACGGCCTCTCCGGTCTGAGCGGGCAGGGCGACGTCAAGCTCTGGCCCGCGTACTGCCCCTGCCACGGCTCGACCCTGCACCTGGCCCTCGAATCGCCGCACGGGCGGGCGCTCCTGGAGGCCTCCAAGCCCCGGGTGCAGGCCTGGCTGGAGCGCACCTACGCCGTGGTGTCGGCCGAGGAGGAGGCGCTCGCCGGGCCGACGGACGGTCAGCTCACCGAGCTGCTCAACGGGTTCTGAGCACCTCGCCGATCCCCTCGCCGGGCAGCCGCAGCGTGCCGCGCAGCAGGCCCGAGCGGACCTCGCGCACGGCCGGGGCGGAGGAGGTCGGCAGCAGGTCGTACGGGTCGCTCGGGCGGAGCACCGTCACCTCGGCCGCCGGGGTCAGCCGGTACGGGCGGTGGTCCAGCAGCCCGCCCAGGTAGCGCCGCAGCCGGGAGACCTCGGCCCGGACGGTGACCGTCCGGGAGGGGTCGCCGAAGAGCGCCTCGGAGAGCCGGGCCGCGCTGAGCCCCTCCCGGTGCACCGCCAGCAGCAGCAGCAGTTCCGCGTGGCGCGGGCTGAGCCCGTGCGACCAGCGGCCGACCGCGCCCTCCACGGTGAGCTCGGGCCGGGCCGCCCGGCGCAGGTCCAGGGTGATCAGGGAGCCGTCGCCGGGATGGTCCGGGCCGGGGTCGGCGGTGGGACGGATCAGCCAGCCGTCGGCCAGCGGCTCCACCGCGCACTCGCCCAGGGTGGGCAGCCAGACCCGGGGCGAGCCGCCGAGCCCCTCGGCGGGCAACCGGAGCCGGGGCACCGGGGCCAGGCCGACGGTGGCCGCCGTCCAGCCCTCGTTGTCCACCACCACGGCGGGCTGGTCCACCCGGGCCAGCAGCGGGGTGGCCACGGTGCGCAGCCGGTGCAGCGCCTCCAGCTGACGGGCCCTCAGTTCGGCCTCGGCCAGCCGGGCGCCGGTGGCGGCGAGTTGGAGCAGGTAGGGGGCCATCGAGCGGGCCGGGCCGCTGAGGTTGACGGCGCCGAGCAGCCGGCCGGTGCGCGGGTCGTGCACGGGTGCGGCCACGCAGGTCCAGCCGTGGTGGCTGCGCAGGTAGTGCTCGGCGGAGTGCACCTGGACCGGGCGGCGGACCCGCAGGGCCAGGCCGATCCCGTTGGTGCCGACCTCGTCCTCGACCCAGCGGGCGCCGGTCTCGAAGCCGATCGAGTCGGCGGTGCGCAGCAGCGGGCGCTCGCCCTCGTGCCAGAGCACGTGGCCCTCGCCGTCGGCGATGGCCAGGATCAGCGGGGTGGAGCCGGTGGGCAGCAGCAGCGTCGCCCGCAGCACCGGGAGGATCTCGGAGAGGTGGGTCTCGCGGCGGCGGTGCTCCAGTTCGGCGGGGCCGATCCGGCGGGCCTCCCGGCCGCGGTCCGGGTCCAGGCCGAGTCGGCGCAGCCGGTCCCAGGAGTCGCCGATCTCGGGCCTGGGGCCCGCCCCGGGCCCGTCCGACGGCGGCGCGGAGGAGGCCATGACCCGCTCGTAACGCTCGGGTAGGTCCGCCTGTTCGGGGGCTCGGCGGGGCTGCGGGACCGCTCGATGACTCTCCTGCAACCGGTGCCTCCCCCGTCGGGCCCACGTCGGTCCACTGGTGTACCGGAGACAGGTTAAGGCCGGGAGCCGGGGCGTTGGTGGGGTTGGGGAATCTTTGGACCGGCCGCTATCTGCCGGAAGAGGGGGATTGACCGGTTATCCGTTCTTCATCTCCGCTCTGGTAGTAGTTGTCCGTGTGATCCGTTTTGTTCGAAGGATGTTCAGATGACCGCCGTGCCGCTCGCGTTCGACGGCGGCGCGATCGACGGGGGGCTCTACTCCACGGTGACCGGCTGGGCGCACGCCGCCCCGCCCTGGCTGGACGAACTCGTGCGGATCTGGTCGGAGTTCGGCCTCGCCCTGTTCGCACTGCTGATGCTCGGCGCCTGGTGGCACGCCCGGGGCCGGGGCCCGGTGGTGATGGCCCGGGTACTGGCCGCGCCACTGGTGGTGGTCGCCGCCTACCTGGTGAACCTGGTCCTCAAGGGTCTGGTCGAGGAGGTCAGGCCGTGCCGGCAGCTACCCGGGCCGCCGACCCTGGAGGCGTGCCCGCCGGCGGGCGACTGGTCCTTCCCGAGCAGCCACGCGGTGATCGCCGCCGCCTCCGCCACCGCCCTCTGGCTCGCCTGGCGCGGGCTCGGCCGGCTCTGCGCGGTGGCCGCGCTGCTGATGGCCGCCTCCCGGGTCTGGGTCGGCGTCCACTACCCGCACGACGTGCTGGCCGGGGTCGCGGTCGGCGTCCTGCTGGCCGCCCCGCCCGCCCTGCTCGCCGCCCGGGCCGCCCCGCTGGTCGCCCGCGCCCGCGCGGGGGCGCTCGGGCCCGTGCTCGGCGCGGGCTCCGGGGCGCACGCCGTCCCCTCGGGAGCGCTCTGACGGGCCCCTTGTGTGCCCGCGGCCGCGGGGAGAGCATGTGAGCCGGTCCGGCAGAACGCTCCGGGCCGGCTCGGTCCACGTGCAGCGCGGCGGAGGGGGAGAACCGTGACGTTCCGGTTGGAGATGACCCAGGGGGACTGGCCGGCGGCCGAGTTCGCCAAGGGGGTCGAGGGGCTGCTGGCCGAGAGCATGGTGCTCACCCTGGCCACCGCGGGCCCCGAGCGCGGCCCGCACGCCAACCTCGCCTTCTTCGCCTACGACGAGGACCTGGTCCTCTACTTCGTCAGCGAGCGCTCCACCCGGCACAGCCTCCACCTCACCGAGGAGGCCAGGGCCGCCGCCACCGTCTTCCTCCCGCCGCCGGTCTTCGGCGAACAGCTCCGCGGCATCCAGTTCACCGGCCGGGCCGGCGAGGCTTGGGGCCACCACGCGGAGGCCGCCTTCGCGGCCTACCAGGGCCGCTACCCGTCCTTCGGACAGGACCCCGACCTACGCCGCCAGTACCTCAGCGGCGCCGGAGCCGCAGCCCTCTACCGCTTCCAGGTCGACGAACTCACCGCCGTCGACGAACCCCGCTTCGGCCGCCGCAACTACCTCTCCGCCCGCGTCCTGCGCTAGCCGCCGCAAGGCGGAACAGGGGCGCGAGGAACTGCGCGAAGCGGAAGACCACCACCGTCAGATCGCCTCCACGAGGGCGAGTTGCACGTGCCGCGATCTGAACGGCGGTGCACGGCTGGTCGCGCAGTTCCTCGCGCCCCTGGGGGGGCTGCCCTGCCGGGCCGGGCCACTACAGCTAGCCGCCGGCGGGGTAGCGGATGGGCATGGCGTCGGTGAGGCCCGGCGGGACGACGGCGATGAGGACGGCGGAGAGGCCGTCGGGGCCGGCGTGCAGGGTGGCGCCGGTGTCGAGGGGGCAGACGGCCAGGGTGTGGCGCCGCAGCGGGAGGGTGGAGCCGTCCGGACCGACGAGACGTCCGCCGCCGCTGACGACGAACCAGATCTCCTCCGTGCCCTCCCGCCCCCGGGCGTCGATCCGGCTGCCGGGAGCGAGATCGAGGTGGTCCACCGACTCGGTCTCGCTGTGGAAGAAGCCCCGCCGGGCCAGCGAGCGCCCGGTGCTCCGTACCGTGTTGCCCCGAAGGGTCCGGGGTGCGTTCCCCGGTCGCGAGACGATCATGCCGCACCCCGTTCGGTCACCCGTCGCCCGTCCTCGGCGTCCGGCACGGCCAGGCTCGCGGTGAAGTACCGCAGCGACTGCCCGTCGGAGCGGAGCGTCACCGCACTTCCGAGCGGCAGCGTCACCGCCGTCCCCGGAGCGAGCCGCACCTCGGTGGCTCCCGCGAGTGCCCGTCCGGTGCCGGCCAGCACGTACAGGGTGTGCTCCCGGTCGTCCGAGCGGAGCTCCTCCTGCCGGCCGGGCCCGAGGGTGACCAGCCGGGCCTCCCGGAGCGGGCCGCTGAGCAGGGCGGTGAGGTCGGCGGTGCCGTCCGCCGCGAGGTCGATGATGGTGGCGGTGCGCATGAGGGGCCTTCCGGTGTGGCCGGGGTCGCCGGTGAGCACGACGGCGACCGGTGGGCTGATGACTTCGATGACGATCCAGTCCAGGTCGACGGCGCCCGGGTTGTTCAGCCGGTGCCGGGTGCCGACCGGATTGGTGATCAGGGTGCCGGGGCCGACGGTGTGCAGGACGCCGTCCAGCAGCAGTTCGCCCTCGCCGGAGACCACGAAGTAGAGCTCCTCGGTCCGGCTGTGGTGGTGCACGCCGCACTCGGTGGCGGGCGGCAGGGTGGAGATCTCGATCGCCTCCCAGGTGCCGGACAGGCCGCGTCGGCGGGCCAGGCACTTCCACCGGGCGACGTTCCTGCCGCCGTGCATCGCGTGCACGTCGGCGGCGCCGCCGGGGTCGGCGACGATCAGTTCGTCGGAGTACCCGGTGACCGGGGTGGTCCGGTTCGCCAGCATGCCTCTCCTCCTCCGTCGGGTCCTCGGGACACGGTTCGGTTCCGGCCTCCATGCTGTGCGGCCCGCTGTCCCGGACACCTGGGGCAGGCGTCACCAACCGGTCCCGTCCGTCACCCCGGTTCCTCCGGCACCACTGACAAGGACCTGTCGATATGCCAACATGTGCTCCTCGCAAGCGATCTGACGGACAGCCAGGGGGAATCGCATGACGTACGGCAGCGCCGTGACCGCCCCGACCGGAACGGCGGCTCCACAGCCGCCCACCCCGCCGGTACCGCCCACACCGCCCACCCCGCCCGTGCCTCCGGCCCCTCCGGCCCCGCCGGTGCCGCCCACCCCGCCGGCCCCGCCCGTACCGCCCACTCCGCCGGCCCCGCCCACTCCGCCGGCCCCGCCGGTTCCGCCCACGCCGCCGTCGTGACGATCGCCCGGCACGGACGAAGTCCTGGACCGGGCCGAGGGCTTCCCCGCGGGGCGGCCCCCCGGTGACCTCCTGGACCCTGACACCCGACCGTGCCGACTCCTGGGCGGTGCTGGTTGCGGTCGGCACCTACGCCGGGCTGCCGCCGATGCCCGAGGCGGTGGCCTCGATGGAGCTGCTCGCCGACCACCTCGCCGGCCCGGACGGCAGCTTCGCCCCCGAGCGGGTGGTGCGGCTGGTCGATCCCCGGAGTCCCGGCGAGGTGCTGGCCCGGATCGCCGACGCGGCCGGCCGGGCCCGCTCGACGGTGCTGCTCTACTACGCGGGGCACGGAGTGACCAGCCCGGAGGGCCGCCTGCACCTGGCGCTGCCCGGGACGGAGGACGACCCGGATCGGGTGCCGGGCACCGCGCTCTCCGCCGAGGCGGCGCTGGCCGCGTTGGGGCAGGGGGCGGCGCACCGGATCGCGGTGCTGGACTGCTGCTTCGCCGGTCTGGCGCTGGACGAACCGGCCGCCGCCGACCTGCACCTGCTCACCGCCGTGGACCGGGACCACCGGGCCCTGCTCAACGAGGAGCTCGGGCTCACCCGCTTCGCCGAGGAGCTGCTGCGGCTGCTGCGCGAGGGCGTCCCGGACGGGCCCGCCGACCTCCCGCTGGACCTGATCCACCACCACCTGGCGGTCGAACTGGCGCAGGTGCCGGACCCGGTGCCGAGCCTCTACCGGCCCCCCGTGCCGATGCAGCGGGCCGTGGACGGCAGCGGCCACCTGGCGCTGGCCCGCAATCCGGCCCACGGCACCGCGCTCACCGCGACCGGCCTGCGCGCCCGGGCCGGGTTCGCCGCCCGGCAGTTCGCCGTCCGCCAGTACCGGCGGCCCTGGCACCAGCCGCAGGCCGCCGCCCGGCTGGCCGCCATCGCGGCCGACGCGGCGGCCGTGCTCGGCCCGGCCGACCTGCTCACCCTCCAGCTCCGCACCGCCCACGCCGACGCCGTCGGCACCACCGAGGGAGGGGAGGCCGCCCTCGCTCTGCTCCGGCCGCTGGCCGCGCTGGCCGCCGCGATCCTGCCGGCCGGCTCCCCGGTGTTGGTGACGGTCAAGGAGTCCCTGGCCCGCTGGCAGAACTGACGACCCCTCAGGGAAGGATGGGCCCGGCAGCCCGTCCCGCCCGAGAGGAACCCCGATGACCTTCCGCACCACCACCCCGGCCGGCGTCCACCCCAGCCCGCGCTACAGCCACGTGGTCAGCGCCACCGGCCGCCAGGTCCACGTGGCCGGCCAGGTCCCCCTCGACGAGAAGGGCCACCTGGTCGGCGAGGGCGACGCCCTGGCCCAGGCCCGCCAGGTCTTCGCCAACATCGGCCATTGCCTGGCTGCCGCCGACGCCACCTTCGACCACCTGGTGAAGCTCACCGTCTACGTCACCGACATCGCCCACCTGGAAGCCGTCCGCACCGCCTGGGACGAACACCTCGACCCCGCCCACGCCCCGGCCTCCTCCGCCGTCCAGGTCGCCGCCCTGTTCCGCCCCGACCTCCTCCTGGAGATCGAAGCCTTCGCGGTCGTCCCGGAGTAGGGCGGCCGGGCGTCAGGCCCCTGCGCCGCCGAGCTCGTACTCGAAGGTGACGCGGTGGGTGCCGTCCTGGTCGACGGTGAGGGAGCCGGCGCCGGTGATGCCGGTGAGGGCTCCGGTGCCGCTGCCGGGGACGATGACGAAGAAGGGGGAGAGCCGGTCACTGCCGGTGGTGCTGGCGGAGTGGGCGAAGTTGAAGGTGCCCTCGCGGCCGTGCAGGGTGCCCTCGAAGGACTCCAGGGCGAGGTAGGTGCCGACGCCGGTGGCGTGGTCGAAGGCGGAGGTGAAGATCGTCGCGGAGCGGCCCGCGGCCTCCCCCTCGAAGAGCTTCTCCATGGTGGCGACCCCGGCCGGGGCGCCGGTGGTGACCTCGAAGGCCGGGGTGACCTCGGCCGGGACGAAGGACTTCACGGTGAACGTCGCGTCAGCTCTCATGGGGCGGATGGTAGTCAGCCCCACCGACAGATCCGGACGCCCAGGGCGGCGGCGCGTCGGCCGGCCAGCCGCCGCGGGCCGCCACCTCCAGGACCAGGGCCCCGATGTTCCACGCGTCGTCCTCGCCCCGGTGGTGGCGCCCCTCCAGGGGGAGCCCGGCGAGCTGCAGGGCCTGTGCCATTCCGGGCCGCTTGCGCAGCCCGTACGCCTCGGTGAAGGCGGCCTTGGCGTTCACGTGCCGGTGCCCGAACGGGTACCGCACCCCGGCGGCCCGGCACTGCCGGGTGAACTGGTGCCGGTCGTAGTCGCCCCAACTCGCCCAGACCCGCTGCCCGCTGAGGTGCTCGGCGGCCAACAGGCGGCAGGCCTCGGCGAATTCGACCCCCCGCATGACCTCCGCCTGGGTCAGGCCGGTCAGTTCGGTGCAGAACGCGCTCACCGCGGACCGGGCCGGCCGCACCAGGATCCGGTGCCGCGCCACCCGCCGCCGGGCGGCCAGGTCCACCACCGTCAGCCCGATCTCGATGATCTCGCTCACCGCCCCGGGCGGCGGCTGTCCGTCCCAGCAGGTCGCCTCGACGTCGACCACGTTCAGAAGCTGCGCGTCCTCGCTCATCCGACGGAGCGTAGCCGCCGTGCCCGGCCGGATAATCCCCTTTTCCGGGGGCGGGGTTCCTCTAGAATCGCGCCCTTGCCCACCGGAGGAAGAGGGTCGAGGACGTGACGGTCGGTCAGTTGGCGGGGGTGGCCCGGGCCGTGTTCGGGCCGGAGCGACGGCTGCGGAGCGTCGAGCGGCTGCGGGGCGGCAGCAAGAAGGGCGTCTACCGGCTCCGCCTCGACGACGGCGGCACGGCCGTCGCCTACCTCTGGCACGCCTCCGAGAACTACTGGCCGACGACGCCGGACGCCGCCGAGGACCACACGGATCCGTTCTCGCACGCCTCGGGCATCGACCTCTTCCTGGCCGCCCACCGCCAGCTGACCGCCCTCGGGGTGCGCACGCCCGGCCTGCTGGCGGCGGACCGCTCCAGGACCCTCCATCCGGCCGAGTTCGCCGTGGTCGAGGACGTCCCCGGCGAGAGCCTGGAGGTCCTGCTCGAACGGGACCCGGAGGCCGCCGCACCCGTCCTGGCCCGCCTCGCCGACAGCCTCCGGCTGATGCGGCGGCAGACCGCCCCGGCCTTCGGCAAGGCCGCCCTGATCGACGGCGGCGGCCTCTCGCAGGGCAGTTCCTGCGAGCAGCTGGTCCTCGACCGGGCCCTCGCCGACCTGGCCGAGGCGGCCGCCCGCGACCCCCGGGCAGCCGCCGTCCGCGACCGGGTCGAGGCCGAGCTGCACGCGCTGGCCGCCGAGGTCCGCCCCCGGGAGCGGTACGCGCTGGTCCACGGCGAACTCGGCCCCGACCACGTGCTGGTGGACCACCGGGGGCAGCCGGTGCTGATCGACATCGAGGGGTTGATGTTCTTCGACCTGGAGTGGGAGCACGTCTTCCTCCGCCTGCGCTTCGCCGAGCACTACCCCGCCCTCCACGCCGAGGACCTCGACCCGCAGCGCCTGGCGCTCTACGACCTGGCGATGAGCCTCTCCCTGGTGGCCGGCCCGCTCCGGCTCCTCGACGGCGACTTCCCCGACCGCGCGTTCATGCTCGCCGTCGTCGAGCACAACCTCGCCCGGGTCCTCGCTGCACTGCCCCCGGATCAGTCGGCGATCGCCTGATCCGGTGTCAGGCCGGTGCCCTCCGCGAAGGCGGCGGTGAAGGCCTCGGGGCCGAGGGCGGTGCGGACCGCCGCCGTGATCCGGTCGACGTCGGCGCGTTCGGCCCTCGGCAGCGGCGCGCCGGTCCCCGCGCGGGCGGCCGCCGCGGCGCCGAGCAGGACGGCCGCCCGCCGGTACGCCGACGGCTCGGCCGCCCCCGCGAGCGCCGCCGCCCCGGCCAGGCCCTCCAGGGCGAGGGCCAGGGCCCGCGGGTCGCCGGTGGTGCGGGCGGCCGCCAGGCCGGCCAGGTGGTGGGAGTGGGCGGCCCCGGCGTCTCCGCGCAGCTCGGCGACGTAGCCCAACTCGGCCAGCACCAGCGCGTTGGCGCTCTCCAGGCCGGCCTCCCGGTGCCAGGCCAGGACGGCCAGCAGGTGGCCCTCGGCGGTGTCCAGGTCGCCCTCGCGGCGGGCGCCGAGGGCGAGGCCGAGCTGGGCGTTGACCTCACCGGCCCGGAAGTCGTGCTCGGCGCTGCGGCGCAGTGCCCGCCCGTGCAGTTCGCGGGCCCCGGCGAGGTCGCCCGTCAGCAGGGCGATCCGGCCGAGCCCGGCCATCAGGTCCCCGGCGGTGGTGGCCAGCCCCAGCTCCTCCGCCATCCCCAGGCCGTCCCGTAGCCGTTCGGCGGCCTGTGGGTAGTCCCCGAGGATCTCGGCCCGGGCGGCGAGCGGGTAGACGGTGCGCAACTCGCCCCAGCGGTCGCCGAGTTCGCGGAAGGTGGCGGCGCTGCGTTCGCCGTGGAGCCGGACGCCCTCCAGGTCGCCGCGGGCCAGCAGCTGCACCGACCGGTCACCGAGCGCGGCGGCGGTGCCCCAGCGGTGGCCGAGCCGTTCGAAATCGGCCAGGGCCAGCGCGGTCAGCTCCTCGCCGGCCACCAGGTCGCCGATGCTGCTCACCGCGTGCCCGAGGAACCACCGCGCCTCGGCCAGCGCGAGCCCGTCGTCCCCCGCCCCGGCCCCGGCCCCGTCGCTCCCGCCGTTTCCCCCGTTCCCGTCGGCTCCGGCGGACAGGGCGGGGCGGTGGGCGGCGAGGGCGGCGGCGTACCGGCTGGTGCGGTCCGCCGTGGCGCCGCTGAGCACCGCCGTCCCGGCCTGCCAGGCGGTGGCCCGGGCCCGGTCGAGCGGCTCGCCGCCGGGCAGCGCCAGGGCCGCGTCGAGCGCCCGGCGCAGCTCGCCGAGCCGTCCGCGCAGCACCCAGCACCAGGCCAGCGAGTCGACCAGCCGCAGTGCCTGGCCGGTGTCCCCGGCCCGGACGGCCTGGTCCAGACTGCCCGTCAGATTGGCGCTCTCGGTGCTGAGCCGGTCCAGCCAGTGGCGCTGCTCGGGCCCGCGCAGCCGGGCCGAGGCCCGGGCGGCCAGCTCGGTGTAGTGCGCGCGGTGCAGCGCCCGCACCTCCTGCGACTCCCCGGCCAGTTCCAGCTGTTCCAGGGCGTAGGCGGCCACCGACTCGTAGGGCCGGTAGCGCACCGCTCCGTCGGTACCGGTGCGGACGGTGAGCAGCGAGCGGTCGACCAGCCGAGCCAGGACATCGACCACCTCGGCCTCCGTCACCGCGCCCCCGGCGCAGACCCGTTCGGCCGCGTCCAGGGTGCACCCCTCCGCGTGCACGGCCAGGCGGCGCAGCACGGTCCGCTCGGCTTCGCCGAGCAGGCCCCAGCTCCAGTCGATCACGGCCCGCAGGGTCTGCTGGCGGGCGGGTGCGCCGCGCCGGCCGGTGGTGAGCAGCCGGAAGCGGTCGTCCAGCCGGGCCAGCAGCTCCGCCGCGCCGAGCGCACGGATCCGGGTGGCGGCCAGCTCCAGGGCCAGGGGCAGGCCGTCCAGCCGTCGGCAGATCGCCGCCACGGCGTCCCGTTCGGCCGGGTCGGGGGCGAAGCCCGGGGCGGAGGCGGCGGCCCGGGCGGTGAAGAGCGCCACGGCGTCCGGCTCGGCCAGCGGGCCGACCGTCCAGAGCGCCTCGCCGTCCACGGCCAGCGGCTCCTGACTGGTGGTCAGCACCACCAGGCCGGGTGCGGCCCGCAGCAGCGTGCCGACCAGCAGGGCCACCGGCTCCACCAGGTGCTCGCAGTTGTCCAGCACCAGGAGCGTCCGCCGCCCGCGCAGAGCACCGGCGAGCCGCTCGGTCGGAGTGGTGCCGCGGCCCGGGGCGGGCCCCCAGCTGCCGTCGTCGCGGATGCCCAGGGCGGCGCAGACCAGATCGCCCGGGTCGGAGCCGGGGCCGTGCCCGGCCAGCTCCACCAGCCACGCGCCGTCCGGGTACCGGTGCCGGGCCTGCTCGGCGGCGGCCAGTGCGAGCCGGGTCTTGCCGACGCCGCCGGTGCCGGTCAGCGTCACCAGCCGTCCGTCGTCGAGCAGCCGCCGGATCCCGGCGAGGTCGGCGTCCCGCCCGAGCAGTCCGGTGACCGCTGCCGGGAGGCCGCCCGGCCGCCGAGGGGCCGGCAGTGCCGGCGGTGCCGGTGTCGCAGAATCGTCCTGTCGCAGCAACTCCTGGTGCAGGGAGGCGAGTTCGTGGCCCGGATCGGTGCCCAGCTGATCGGCCAGCAGTTCGCGGTACTCCTGGTACCCGTTCAGCGCCTCGGCCGTCCGGCCGGTGCGGTGGAGCGCCCGCCAGTGCAGCGCGCGCGGGCGTTCCCGGAACGGCCGACTGTCGATCAACTCGGCGGTCTCCGCGATCAGTTCGGCGTACTCGCCGAGGCGCAGGCGGGCCTCGGCCAGCTCCTCCCGGGCGGTGAGCCACTGCTCGGTAAGCCGGGTGGCGGCGGTGCGGGCGAACGGCTGCTCCTCGAAGCCCGCGAAGGCCGGGCCGCGCCAGAGCTCCAGTGCCTCGGCCAGCAGCGCCCGCTGCTCGCCGGGGTCGGCCGACTCCCGTGCCCGCCCGGTCAGTTCGCCGAAGCGTGCGACATCGTGGGCGGTCGCGGCCAGCCGGTAGCCCGCGGGGACGGCCTCGACCAGGGCGCGGGCGCCCGGTTCCGCCTCCTCCAGCGCCCGGCGCAGCTGGGAGACCTTGGCCTGGAGCGCCCGCCCCGGATTGGCGGGCAGCGGCTCCTCCGGCCAGAGGGCGTCGACCAAGCGCTCGGCGGAGGCGGGGCGGCCGTCGGCGGCGAGCAGGGCGGCCAGCAGGGTGCGGACCTTCGCCTCCGGCACGGCGACGGGCCGCCTGTCGTCCGTGCGCACCTCGACCCCGCCCAGCACCCCGAATCGCATGCCTCCACCGTAGTGCAGATGATCAACACCGCCGGGGCCCCGGGCCCGCCCCGAACCGGACCCGAACGGTTCCCGAACATCCCGCCCGCAGAGTGGTCCCCGTCAGCAGGAACCTTGCGAACCCCGAGGAGCACCCCATGTCCGCCAAGGCCGGCACCGTCGTCACCAGCCGTGAGATCCGCCTCGCCGCCCGCCCGGTCGGAGCCCCCGGCCCCGAGCACTTCTCCCTCGCCACCGTCGAGCTCTCCACCGATCTGGCGGAGGGTCAGGTCCTGGTCCGCAACACCTGGATGTCGGTGGATCCGTACATGCGCGGCCGGATGGACGACGTCGAGTCCTACCTCCCGCCGTTCGCCCTCGGCGCGGCCCTCCAGGGCAGTGCGGTCGGCGAGGTGATCGCCTCGCGGGCGGCGGCGGTGCCGGTCGGCGCCACCGTGTCGCACTTCCTCGGCTGGCGCGAGCACGCCGTGCTGGACGAGGCCGCCGTCACCGTCATCGATCCGGAACTCGCCCCGGCCCAGGCCTACTTGGGCGTGCTGGGGGCCACCGGGCTGACCGCGTACATCGCGCTCACCGAGACCGCCCCGGTCCGCCCCGGCGACGTGGTCTTCGTCTCCGGGGCGGCGGGCGCGGTTGGCAGCGTGGCCGGCGGGCTGGCCCGGGCGCTGGGCGCGTCCCGGGTGATCGGCTCGGCCGGGGGCCCGGTCAAGGCGGGGAAGCTGCTCACCGAGTTCGGCTTCGACGCCGCGATCGACTACCGGGCCGGCGCGGTGGCCGACCAACTCGCCGAGGCCGCACCCGAGGGCATCGACGTCTACCTCGACAACGTCGGCGGCGACCACCTCGAAGCCGCCCTCGCCTCGATCCGCCACGACGGCCGGATCGCCCTGGTCGGCGCCATCAGCACCTACAACGCCACCACCCCGCAGCCCGGCCCCGCCAATCTGTTCCGGGCCGCCGCCCAGCAGGCCACCCTGCGCGGCATGCTGGTCACCCACTGGTTCGACCGCTTCGCCGACTACGTCCCGCGCGCCGCCGCCTGGCTGGCCGACGGCACCCTCACCAGCCGTGAGACCGTGGTCGAGGGCATCGAGAACGCCCCGGCCGCCTTCCTCGGCATGATGAACGGCGCCAACACCGGCAAGATGCTGGTCCGGCTCGGCTCCTGACGGACCGGGGGGTAGCCCCACCGTGCCGCGGGTGGCTGCCCGGAGCGCGGATCCAGGGGTTACCCCCGTGGTGCGGTGGATCTTGGGCGGAGAGGCTGGGCACGTACCGATTCCCGGACAGAAGGAACGATTCGTGCTCAATCCGAAGCCCTCCCACCGCCGCACCGTCCGCACCGCCGTCGTGGGCGCGGTTGCCGCCCTCGCCTGCGCCACCGCCCTGGCGGGCACCGCCGGAGCCGTCGTCAACGGTGGCGACTCCAAGGAGAGTCACCCCTTCATGGCGACCATCCCGGAGTCCGCCCCGAGCCTGGGTCTGCTCGACGGCAACTGCGGGGCCTCGCTGATCGACCGGCAGTGGGTGCTGACGGCGGCCCACTGCGTGACCGGCGACGGGCTGGTCCTGGACGGCACGGTGCGGATCGGCAGTGACAGGCGCAAGGAGGGCGGCACGGTGCGGAAGATCGACCGCAGCTTCGTCCACCCCGGCTACCGCAACGGCGAGGGCCAGGGGGCCAACCAGGACGACATCGCCCTGGTCCGCCTGGACCGGCCGGTCGGCGAACGGCCCGTCAGGATCGCCGACGCGGCGGGCCCGGCCGGCACCCCGACGCGCCTGCTCGGCTTCGGGACCACGGTCTTCGGGGAGTGGCGCTTCCCGGAGCAGCTCCAGGAGTTGGACACCCGCCTGGGCGCCGAGACCGAGTGCGCCCCCGGCTACGCGGGCCCGACCCGGCTGTGCACCGTCAGCACCAAGCCCAAGGCCATGGCCTGCGCCGGGGACTCCGGCGGCCCCCAGCTGCAGAAGGGCCGCGACGACCGCTGGGAGCTCGTCGGCGTCACCTCGGGCCCGGGCGCCCCGAAGGTCCCCTGCCAGGACGGCCCGGGCCTCTACACCAGCGCCCCCGCCTACGCCTCCTGGATCCGCACCACCATGGCCGAGAACCCGGCTCCGGCGGCGGCGGAGGACCACACCCGTACCCTCGTGCTCGGTGCCGGCCTCGTCCTCGCCGCCGGTGCGGGCACCGCCTTCGCGCTGCGCCGCCGGGCCGGGGCCGCAGCGCGGTAGGCGGGGGCGCCGGGGGACGGGGCGTCAGAACTTCAGCGCCCAGCCGTTCAACTGTCCTTCGAGGTACTCCCACGGGTCGGTGATCCGCAGGGTCCAGACGCCGTTGGCGGTCTCGGAGGAGACGTCGGCGCCGAGGGTGGTCCTGATGGCGTCGTCGCCCCAGGCGAAGTCGCCGTCCTTGAGGCGGTAGGGGGTGCCGTCCGGGGCGATCAGGTCGATCAGGAGGTCGCCCATGAAGTCGTGGGTGACGTCGAGTTCGACGTCCAGCTCGGTGGGGGCCCGGCCCGGGACGCCGGTCACGGTGATGGTGGAGTCGAGGACGCCCGGGTCGGGGATCGGCCGGACGGCCGGGTTGGCGAAGCGCGGGTGGGGGCCGGTGGTGGCGGGCGGGCCGAGGTAGAGCAGGCGGTCGGGCGTGCCCTCCTCCAGGTCGCGCAGGGAGCCGGAGGTCGCCGTGGAGGTGAGGGCGGCGGCCACCTGGGCGGGAGTGGCGGTGCGGTGGCCGGCCAGGTGGAGGGCGGCGGCGCCCGCCACGTGCGGGGCGGCCATCGAGGTGCCGGAGAGCGTCGCCTCGGCCTCGTCGTAGCCGTTGGAGGCCGAGACGATCTCGTCGCCCGGGGCGTAGAGGTCCACCAGCGGGCCGTGGTTGGAGTACCAGGCCGCCCGGTCGTCGATGTCGCTCGCCCCGACGGTGATCGCGGTGGAGACCCGGGCGGGGGAGTGCTCGGCGGCGTCGATGCCCTGGTTGCCCGCCGCGACGGTGTAGGTCAGCCCGGAGGCGATGGAGGCGCGGACGGCGGCGTCCAGCGTCTCGTCGGGGTCGCCGCCGAGGCTCATGTTCACCACGGCGGGCTTGACCGCGTTGCGGGTCACCCAGTCCACGCCCGCGATCACCTGCTCGTACGTCCCCTCGCCGTACTCGTCGAGGACCTGGACCGCGACCACCGAGGCCTGCTTGGCCACCCCGTAGGTCGTGCCCGCCGCGGTGCCCGCGACGTGCGTCCCGTGGCCGTGCCGGTCCTCGGCCACCGCGGAGCCGTCGATCGCGTTGAAGCCGTACCGGGCCCGCCCCCCGAAGTCCTGGTGCTCGATGTTCACCCCGGTGTCGACCACGTAGACCGTCACCCCGCGCCCGCCCGTGTCCGGCGAGACGTAGCGGTTGTCGAGCGGCCGCCGGTGCCGGTCGATCCGGTCCAGCCCCCAGGACGGCGGCTCGTTCTGGGTGGCGTCCAGCTTGACCCGCCGGTCCTCCGAGACGCTCGCCACCGCCGGGTCGGCCGCCAGCCGACGGGCCTGACGGTCGGTGAGGCGCGCCGAGAAGCCGTGCAGCGCGGAGTCGAAGCTCCGCTTCACCTGCCCGCCGTAGCGGGAGGCCAGCGCCGGGGCCGAAGTCCCCCGGAACGCCGTCTCCTTGAGCACCACCAGGTAGCTCCCCGGCACCGCGTCGGCCGCCCCGGCGTGCAGCACCGCGCCCTCCCGCTCGGCCGCGGTGGCGGGCGAACCGCCCGCCACCGCACCCGTCAGCAGCAGCGCGGCCACCGCCCCCCGGCAGGCCTGAACCCATCCGTTCATTCCGAACCCCCCTGGTCCGTCCGGGGGCTCCGTGCCCCCGGCACCCCGTTCCCAGAGAGTGACGGACCGTCAGTTCGCATGCAAGGAAGGTGAGTTGAAATACCTCAGTGGAGGTAGGCGCCGACCGCCGAGGCGACTACGCCTGGCGCGGGCAGCTGCCCTGGACCACCTTGCCGCCCGACTGGGCGGCGGTGGACGGGTCCACCATCAGGCACAGGCCGGTCCAGTGGTTGACGAACCGGTAGCCGGTGCCGTCCGGGAGCGGGGTGGGGAGGATCTCCCACATCTGGTTGCCGGAGAACCAGCGGGTCTCGCAGGGCCACCAGAACAGCTGGGTGCCGGCGCCGGGCGGGGTGCCGTCGTTGTACGGGACGGTGAGGCACCTGCCGTTGGCGGCCTTGATCCAGAAGTAGTTCTTGCCGGGGTCGTCCGCCTTCAGGCCGACCGCGCTCCACTGGTGGCTGCTCGGCGCGGAGCTCTGGCAGGCGCGCTGGGTGACCACGCCGCCGTCCGCGGTGTCGTCGAACTCGGGGCCGCGGACCATGCAGCGGCCGTACTTGCTGTCGACGTAGGTCTTGTCGGGCTTGACCCGCCAGATCGCCGGGTCGCCCTCCCGGGAGACGTTCGGCCGGTTGCTCATGATGATGTCGTAGACCGGGGCCCAGCCGGGGAAGTCCATCATGACGATGCCGAGGCGGCCCTTCCCGTTGCCGCCGTTGAACCAGTCCATCAGCCGCTGGTTGACCCCGGGCGTCCAGACCAGGTCCTTGCCCTTCAGGACGCCGGTCCCGCCGGCGATCGAGTCGGGCCCGTTGCCCGTGGGCACCGCGGAGGCGGAGGTGTAGGTGACGAAGGTCTGGCCGGGGTCACCCGCGAGCGCCGCGCCGAGGTTCTTCTTCACCAGCGGCCACTTGGCGTCCGGCGTGGGGGAGCTCCAGGTGTCTTCGGTGTGGTCACCGAACCCCTTGATGCCGAACTTCGCGGCGTCACCGCCGTCCAGGCCGTCGAAGGCACCGAGCACGATCTTGCCCCGGGCCTCGCCCAGGGTGGGCATGGTGGTGCGCTTCCCGTCGTTGAACAGCAGGTTCTTGTAGAGGTACGCGTACTGCTGGAAGATCCCGGCCCGGACCGCGCTGCTGGCGGTGTCCGGGTCGTCGGTGCAGCTGCCGATCTCGCCGTTGCACTCGGCCTTGAGCCGCATCACGATCGTCTCGCCCGGGTGGGCCTTGAGGAAGGTGCGGGCCTTGTCGAGCACGTCGTCGAAGTTGGCGTTCTGGTAGAAGGCGCCGTGGTGCACGGTGAAGGATCCGCCGATCACCCGTACGCGGATGTCGATGGCCCGGATGCCGCGGTCCAGCTGGGCGGTGAGGGTCCGTGCGCTGTCCCCGAAGTCCTGCTGGGTCTGCACGTCGTTGCCGCCGTGCAGGGAGAGCGTGTCGTGCGTGCCCGGGATGGACAGCGCGGTCAGCGGGGTGTCCGGCCCGAGTTGGGACATCCAGTCGCCGAGCGGGGCGTCGCCCAGGTTGCGGTAGGCGTCCCGGTTGTCCGTGCCGCTGGCCTGCGCGGTGCCGGCCGAGAGCGGGAGGAGGGCGGCCGCGGTGACGACGGCCACGGCGGCGGTCCGGGTCAGCCGGCGCAGGCCGCGGCGGAGCGGGGTGGGGGGAAGGAGGTGCATGGGTGACTCTTCATCATCGGGGAACCAGCGAAGGGCGCTGGTGCGGTGGGACCGCACCAGCGCCCTTTCCCCTCCATGCTGTCCGGCCCGGCAGCGCGCTGACCAGGGACGGAAGGGCAGCGTCGTGGTGGCCTGCGGGGCCGCCTGTCAGTGGCTGCCGCGCAGGTTGAGCACCACCACGCCGACGATGATCAGCACCAGGCCGAGCCACTGGGCCTTCCCGAGCTGCTCGCCGAAGGCGACCACGCCGATGCCCGCGACCGCGGCGGTCCCGGCCCCGGACCAGACGGCGTAGGCGACCGAGACCGGTATGTGCTTCAGGGCCTTCCCGAGCAGGGCGAAGGAGAGCACGTAGCCGATCCCCACCCCCAGGCTCGGCCAGAACCTGCTGAAGCCCTCGGTCAGTTTGAGGCAGCTGGTGGCCGCCACCTCGCTGATGATGGCCAGGGCGAGCAGCACGTACGGCATCAGCGGTCGCCCGGCGCGGCCGCGGTGAGCGAGGCCAGCAGCGGCAGGTCCGCGTGCACCAGGCTGTCCAGCACGGTGACCCGGTCGGTGGCCTGGATCGGCACGGCGGAGGGGACGGCCAGCACCGCGCAGCCCGCCGCGTGGGCGGAGGCCACGCCGGTCGGGGTGTCCTCGACCGCCACGCAGGCGGCCGGGGCCAGGCCGAGGCGGGCGGCGGCGGCCAGGTACGGGTCCGGGGCGGGCTTGGTGCGCGGGGTGTCCTCGGCGGCCAGCACGGTGCGGAACCAGTCCCGGCCCAGGGTGGCCAGTACCAGGTCGATCACCCGGCGCGGCGAGGCCGAGACCAGGGCCATCGGGACCTCGGCCGCCCGCAGGCTGCCCAGCAGGTCGAGCGCGCCGGGGCGGGGGACCACCTCGGTGGCCACCCGGGAGGCGAAGGCCTCGTCCAGACGGGCCGTCAGCTCGGCCAGACCGGTGCCGCCGGAGGTGCCGGTGGCACGGCGGTGCAGGTGCGCGGCGGTGTGCTCGACGGCCTGGCCGAGCACCTCCGGCAGGTCGTCCTCGGTGAGGGTGAGGCCGAGCCCGGCGGCGCACTCGACGGCGGCCTGCCACCAGAGTTCCTCGGTGTCGACCAGCGTGCCGTCCATGTCGAACAGCACGGCGGCCGGGCGGGGCAGCGGCTCGCTCCGGGGTGAACTCCCGTCGTCGGTGGATGAGTTGTCGGTCGAGAGGGCAGGCATGGCGGTACCTTCGGCAGAGACGGATCAGGCGGTGCGGCGGTCGACCAGCACCGGGCGGTCGGGCAGCGTGACGTCGGCGTTGCCGCCGACCGGCAGGCCTGCGGCGGCCTCCGTCGGCAGGTCGGCCTTGATCTCGGTGCCGTCGGACAACCGTACGGTGATCCGGGTCGCGCTGCCCAGGAACGAGGCGCCGACCACGACCGCAGCGCCCGCGTCGTTCGAGACCAGGCCGACGTTCTCCGGCCGCACCAGGACGTCGAGTTCACCGTCGGCGGGCAGCTCGCCGTCCACCGGGAAGGTCCGGCCGAGCAGCTCCACGGAGGAGCCCGCGCGGGTGCAGGGGATGCGGCTCATGGTGCCGACGAACTCCGCGACGAAGGCGGTGGCGGGGCGGGAGTACAGCTCGGCGGGCGCCGCGCACTGCTCCAGCCGGCCGGCCCTCAGCACGGCGACCCGGTCGGCCATCGAGAGCGCCTCCTCCTGGTCGTGCGTGACGAACAGGGTGGTGATGCCCAACTCCTGCTGGAGGCGCCGGATCTCGTCCCGGAGGTTGAGCCGGACCTTGGCGTCCAGCGCGGAGAGCGGCTCGTCCAGCAGCAGCACCCGCGGCTGCAGGGCCAGCGCACGGGCCAGCGCGATGCGCTGCTGCTGGCCGCCGGAGAGCTGGTGCGGGTAGCGGTCGGCGTGCTGCGGCAGGCCGACCAGCTCCAGCAACTCCTGTGCGCGGCCGCGTCGTTCGGCCTTGCCGGCGCCGCGCATCCGCAGGCCGAAGGCCACGTTGTCGGCGGCGGTCAGGTGCGGGAACAGGCTGTAGGACTGGAAGACCATGCCGGCGTCGCGGCGGTGGGCCGGCACCCCGGTGATGTCCTGGCCGTCCACCAGCACCTGGCCGGAGTCGTGGGTCTCGAAGCCGGCCAGGATGCGCAGCGCGGTGGTCTTGCCGCAGCCCGAGGGGCCCAGCAGGGCGAGCAGCTCGCCCGGGTTGATGGTGAGGTCCAGGCCGTCCAGCGCGGTGGTGGGGCCGAAGGCGCGGCGCAGGCCGCGGAACTCGACGGTGGCGCCGGTGGTGATGGTGGCGGTGCTCATGGGGGTTGTCTCCAACGTGGTGTCAGGAGGCGGCGGCGGTCTTGGCCCGGCGCTCGCGGCCCGCGGAGGCGAGCAGGAGCAGCAGGACCCAGGTGATCAGCAGGCTCAGGATCGAGACCGCGACCGACATCTGGCCCTCGCTGTTGCCGACGGTGTAGATCCACACCGCGAAGGGCTGGTAGCCGAGGATCGAGGAGGCGGTGAACTCGCCCAGGACCAGGGCCAGGGTGAGGAAGGAGGCGTTCAGCAGCGCCCCGCGCAGGTTCGGCAGCACGACCGTCACCACGGCGCGCGGCCAGCTCGCCCCGCAGTTGCGGGCGGCCTCGACCAGGGTGCGCACGTCCACCGCGCGCAGGCCGGCGTCCAGCGCCCGGTAGGCCAGCGGCAGCGACATCAGCACGTACGCGATGACCAGCACCAGCGGGAAGGCCGGGTCCTGGACGAACACGAAGGTCTGGAAGAACGGCGTGTCCATCAGGTAGTCGGGGCCCCAGCGCAGCACGCCGATCAGACCGGCGGTCAGCGCGACCGGCGGCACCACCAGCGGGAGGGTGCAGACCACTTCGAGCACCGGCCGGAGCCGGGGCGAACCGAGGCGGACGGCGATCAGCGCGGGCACCAGCAGGAGCAGCAGCACCACCACGGTGACGGCGGCCAGCTCCAGCGTGAGCACCAGGCTCTCGGTGAAGCCGGGGGCGCTCAACAGGCCGGTGTAGGCGGCGAAGTCGATGCCCTCGTTGGTGTCGATGGAGAACCAGAGCGAGGCGGCCATCGGCACCAGGAAGTAGATCCCGGCGACCAGCAGGACCAGGCCGCGCCAGACGCGGAGGCGAGAGATCAGCTGAGCCACTTTGCACTCCGGCGCTGGAGGGGCAGGTAGACGGCCATCACCAGGACGGCGACCAGGATCATGTCCAGGCTGAGCGCGAGCGCCAGGTTGCCCTGGCCGACCAGCACGTTGCCGGAGAGCGCGTCGGCGATCGAACGGCTGATCAGCGGCACGGTGGCGCCGACCATCGCGGCGGCGGTGGCGTACGCGGCGAAGGCGCTGCCGAAGAGCAGCACGAAACCGCCGAGCAGCGAGGGCAGCAGGATCGGCAGCGCGACGTGCCGCCAGTACTGCAGGGCGGTGGCGCGGTTGTTCTGCGCGGCCTCCCGCCACTGCACCCGCAGGCCGTCCAGCGCCGGGGTGATGGTGAGCACCATCAGCGGCACCAGGAAGTACAGGTACACGATGGTGAGCCCGGTGAACGAGTAGAGCGTCCAGCCGTGGTCGGTCAGGTTGAACAGCTTGGTGATCTCACCGGCGTTGCCGAGGGTGGCGACGAAGGCGAAGGCCAGCGGCAGGCCGCCGAAGTTGGCCAGCACGCCGGAGGCGGTGAGCACCGCCTCGCGCAGCGCGCGGAACCGGGAGGTGACGACCGCCTGGGCGATCGGCAGGCCGATCAGGGTGCCCAGCAGGGCGGTCAGCGCCGAGAGCTTGAGGCTGCTCAGCAGGGCGGTCCAGTAGGCGCCCTGGACCGAGTCGGTGAGGTTGGCGGTGGTGAACGCACCGGCACCGGACTCGGCGTCGCTGGAGGCGGTGAAGGCACCGCTGACGATCGCCACGGCCGGCAGGCCGAAGGAGACCAGGAAGAAGAGCAGCAGCGGCACGGTGGCCAGCCAGCTGCCGCCGAACCGGCGGAGGCCGGCAACGCGCTTGCGGGGGGCGGGGGTTGTGGCGGTGAGGACCCCCGCGCCGCCACCGTTCTCGGTGGCGGCGGGGGTCGGCACCGGGGTGGGAGCCGTAGTCATCTCGGTGATCAGCCCGCGATCGCCTTGGTCCAGTTCTCGGTGATGACCTTCTTGGCCGCCGTGATCTGGTCCTGGGTCGGGAAGGTGGTGAAGGGCTTCTCGACGGTCGGCAGCTTGGCAGCGGCGGTGGCGTCGAGCGAGCCGTCCTTCTTCATGGCCTCGAAGGTGGAGGGGGTGGCGTAGCCGCCCATGAAGAGGTTCTGGCCCTCGGCGCTGAACAGGTACTCCTGCCACAGGCGCGCGGCGGCCGGGTGCGGCGCCCACTTGTTGACGGCCTGGTTGTAGTACTGGGCGTAGGAGCCGTCGACCGGGATGGCGACCTGCCAGTCGATGCCCTTCGGCTTGAACTTGTCGGTGTAACCGGCGTTCAGGTACGACCAGTCGATCGAGATCGGGGTCTCGCCCTTCTCGATGGTGGCCGGGGTCGACTCGACCGGGTTGAAGTTGCCGGACTGCTTCAGCTTGCCGAAGAAGTCGATGCCGGGCTGGATGTTGTCCAGCGAACCGCCGTTGGCCAGCGCGGCGGCGTAGACGCCACCGAAGGCCGAGCCGGACTTGGTCGGGTTGCCGTTGAGGGCGACCTTGCCCTTGTACTCCGGCTTGAGCAGGTCGGCGAAGGTCTTCGGGCAGGTCGGGATCTTCTTGGCGTCGCAGCCGATCGAGATGTAGCCGCCGTAGTCGTTCACCCGGGCGCCGGTGGCGTCCTTCATGCTGTCCGGCACCTTGTCGAAGGTGGCGACCTTGTAGGGGGCGAGCAGGCCGTCCTTGACCGCCTGGAGCGCGAAGGCGCTGCCCAGGTCGACCACGTCGGGGGCGCGGTCCTGGCCCTTGCGGGAGTTGATCGCGTTGATCTCGTCCTGGCTGGAGCCGTCCGGGTTCTCCTCCTCGATCTCGATGCCGTACTTGGCCTTGAAACCGTCGAGGATCTTGCCGTAGTTCGCCCAGTCGCGGGGGAGCGTGATGACGTGCAGCTTCCCCTCCTTCTTGGCGGCGGCGACGAGGGCGTCCATGCCGCCGAAGTCGGCGGCCGAGGTGGCGTCCTTGGCCTCCTTGGTGGCGCCGCCCTTGGCAGCGGTGTCGCCGGACTTGGCGGTCGAGCCGGCCGAGCCGCAGGCGGTCAGGGAGAGCGCGGCGGCGGTGAGCACGGCCGCGAGGGCGGCGGCACGGGAGCGGTGCACGATCACGGGTGGATCTCCTGAGGAAGGGGAGTTCACGAGCGAAGGAGGGGGCGTAGCTGACGCTGCGCCAAGTTGGCCAGCCAACTTGGCTGCCGGGGTAAGTACGCCCGAGTACGGTGACGGGAAGGTGAACGGATGGCCCAGTACAGGGGGCGGATGCGGGAACGGTGACCACGGCCCGCTGCGGGGTGATCCACAGCGGCTACAGTCGGCTACGTCCTGGCGTGCTCCAACGGTCCAGGGCCCAACGCGGGGAAGGACTTTGAGGCACGTGGCACTCGACCAGGACAGCACGGCCGGCTCGCTCTACCGCAAGGTGGCCGCCGACCTGCGGGAGGCGATCACCTCCGGCTCGTACGGCGACTCCGGCCGGCTGCCCGCCGAGGGTGCCCTGGCCGAGCAGTACGGCGTCTCGCGCGGCACCGTCCGGCAGGCCCTCTCCGTGCTGCGCGCGGACGGCCTGGTCACCTCCCGCCGCGGCACCCGCCGGGTGGTGCTCGGCACCGCCCGGGTGCAGAGCTTCTCCGAGCTCCTCTCCTTCACCCACTGGGCCCGCTCCATGGGCGAGGAGCCCGGCGGCCGGCTGGAGTCCTTCACCCGCCGGCCGGCCGACGCGGCGGAGCGCGAGCAGCTCCGGCTGGAGCCCGGCACCGAGGTGTACGTGACGCTCCGTCTGCGCACCCTCTCCGGCACGCCGGTGATGGTCGAGCGCACCGTCTACCCGCCCCGGGTCGGCGAGTTGGTCGCCCAGCTCCCGCCGGACGTGGTCTCCCACACCGAGCCGCTGCGCGAGCACGGCATCCTCTTCACCGACGCCGACCACACCATCGACGTGGTGGCCGCCAACGCCGACGACGCCCGGCTCCTCGGCTGCCGCCGCGGCTCCCCCCTGCTGCGCGAGAAGCGCCGCACCACCGACCCGACCGGCACCCCGGTCGAGTGGTCCCAGGACCGCTACCTGCCGGGCACGGTGGCCTTCAGCATCCACAACTCGCTGGCCTCCTCGGCACTTTCGCGGCACACCCGGCAGAACGACTGAGGTAGGACGACCGAGGCGCGACGGCAGGGCAGCGACCCAGGGGCGCGAGGCTGTGACATGTGCGGCTCCGCCGCGTGGGCGCGGGCAACCACCTCCCACCGGTCAGATCGCGGCAGTTGCCGCCGACCCTCGTGGGTGCGGTTCCCGTGAGTGGCCTCACGCCCCGGACCTCCGCCTTGTCGGCCGCAGTTCGTCCGCTGGCCGCCCTCGCTGTGGTCTGATGGGCCCGTGATCGACGAACGCGTACTCGCCGCCCTGCTCCCCCGTGTCGAGGAGGCGGTCCGGGAGGCCGCCGCCATCGAGATCATGCCCCGGTTCCGCCACCTGGCCCCCGGCGAGGTGTCCGAGAAGAAGGGCCCGTACGACCTGGTCACCGCCGCCGACCGGGAGGCCGAGGCGTACCTGACCCGGGCCCTGACCGCGATCCTGCCGGGCTCGGCGGTGGTCGGCGAGGAGGGCGTGCACGCCGAACCCGCCCGCTACGCCGCGCTGGCCGGCGAGGCCCCGGTCTGGATCGTCGACCCGGTGGACGGCACCCGCCCGTTCGTCCACGGCAAGACCGGCTTCTGCACCCTGGTGGCGCTCGCCCACCGCGGCGAGACCCTCGCCTCCTGGACCCACGCCCCGGCGCTGGAGCAGTTCGCCACCGCCGTCCGCGGCGGCGGGGCCTGGCTGGACGGGGAGCGGCTGAGCACCGGATCCGCCGTCCCCGGAGCCGAGTTGGAGGTCTCGTCCTCGCACCACGAGTACACCACCCCGGAGCGGCGCCGGGCCCTGCTCGGCCTGCGGGTGCCGGGGGTGCGGATCCGGCCCTCCGCCGGTTCGGCGGGGCTGGAGTACCTGGCACTGGCCCGCGGCGAGTTCGACGGGACCGCCTACGACTGGGAGAACGCCTGGGACCACGCGGCCGGCCTGCTGCTGGTCACCGAGGCCGGCGGCGCCCAGACCACCGTGAGCGGCGAACCGTTCCGCCTGGCGGGCGGCAACGCGCTGCCGTTCACGGCGGCCCGGGACGCGGCCACCGCCGAGCGGATCCGCCGGCTGCTCTCCGGCGGCTGAGCGGGCGTCAGCCGGGTGCGGAGGCTCACGTGCGGCGGGCCCGGTCCTCACCCGGCACCATGGTCCGTGCCTCCCGCCGCGCGCAGTTCCCCGCGCCCCGGGCGCGGCGCGTTTCTCCGTCAGCCCGTCACCTCGTCAGCCCATCAGCCGGGCCAGCAGCGGGCGGTAGTGGTCGAATCCGGGCACCTCGGCTCCGGCCTCCTTGGCCTGCTCGTCCCAGCGCCGCACCGTCACCGCGTCCACCGCGCCCGGCCGGGCGGCGAACGCGGCCGCCTGCTCCTCGGTCATCGGACCGCCCTGCACCCGGAGGGTGAACTCCGAGGCGGGGGAGAGGCGCTCGCGGTAGCCGGGCTCGGCGGTGCACAGGTAGCGCTTGGCGGCCACGTGCAGCCGGACCGGCTCGGTCACCTCCGGGCCGAACCACTGGGCCAGCCAGTCGGCGCCGGAGGAGCTGTGGCGGTTGTCCCGGCCCTCCATCAGCTCCAGCCCGGTGCCGCCGAAGTGGCCGACGTCGTGCAGCAGGGCGGCGGCCACCAGGTGCTCGGGCGCCCCGGCCGCCTCGGCCAGCGCGCCCGCCTGGAGCATGTGCTCGGCCATGGTGACCTCCTCGCCGAGGTACTCCCCGGCGCCCTCGCCGGCGAACAGCCCGGCGATCCGGTCCAGGGCCTCCTCCTGACGGTGCAGCAGGGCCAGGGTGGAGGCCAGGGAGTCCAGGTCGGCGTAGCAGCCCTGGAGGTGCCGGGCCCCGTCCGCCTCGAAGGCCGTCCGGGCGTGCAGCAGGCGGGTGTTGTCGAAGACCAGGCAGTCGCCGGGGCCGAGCCGGAACTCCAGCTGGAGCTCCGGCCGCAGGGTGATCGCGGCGAACCGGCGGTAGGCGGTGTAGAAGGCGTCCAGCTCCGGCACGGAGAACCCGCGCAGGGTGGAGATCGAACGGTTGTTGAAGCGCACCTCGCGGATCCGGCCGAGCGGGTCGGTCTCGATCAGCGGCCGGTCGGCGCGCAGCTCGGTGCGCCGGTCCCGGAAGACGAAGGGCACCGGGGTGCGGGTGAGCACCGCGAAGTCCTCCGGGTGCTCCTCGCGCAGCAGGGCGGCGGCCCGGAAGCCGTCCACCAGGCCGGAGTCGCCGCCCTCGGCCTCGTTGCGCAGGCAGTGCAGCAGCTGGAGGGTGGGCACCGGGTCGCGGTAGGGGTTGTCGGTGTGCGGGGCGATGGCCGCGTTGGTGAAGGCCAGGTTGTTCGGGTCGGGCTCGACCCGGACGTCGAACAGCTCGCCGTAGTTGGTCACCCGGACGTGGCCGAAGCTGCGGGCCACCGCCAGCACCTGGCCCTCCACCAGCGGTACCCCGCGCAGCAGCGCGAAGCCGAACCGCCGCACGGCTCCCAGCACGGCGGCCCGCTCGGCGGGATCGGCCAGGTAGGCGGACCACTCCGCCTCCGGCGGCCCGGCCGCGAAGTCGGCGGCGGTCCAGAGCGGGCGGCCCTGCTCGGTGCGGCCGTCGTCGCCGGGGGTGCCTTCGGCGGTGAAGCCGGACGGGTACGCCGACAGGTGCCCGTCGGACCACTCGACGGTGCGCCGGCCGTCCTCCTCCACCTCCCTGCGGATCGTCAACTCCTCGGGCAGGTCGTTGATCTGGAACAGCTTCTGGCCGGTGCGCGGATCGCGGCACTCGGCACAGGGGCAGTTGTCGCGGAGCCAGTACAGGGACGTGTCCATCTCACCCTCCGGGTCAAGTTGTACAGACAACTCTCAGCGGCCCGGGTGAGATCCAGACATCCGGCAGCTGTCCGGCCCGCGAACGGCGGCCGACATGCCGGAGCCCCCGACCGCGGGTCGCGGCCGGGGGCTCCTGGTGTCCGGTCAGGCGCGGTACGAGGCCCAGGCGTTGGTCATCCGGGTGACCTGGCCCGGGGTGAACTGGGTCATGCAGGAGTCGTAGGTGTAGTCCATGAAGTTCTTGATCGGGTCCAGGCCCGGCTTGCTCGTGCAGGAGTCACGGCCGGTCGGGCACTCGAAGGCGGCGCTCTTCTCGGCCGGCGTGTCGCTGACCTGGTCGCCCTGGCCGTTACAGCCGCCCTGGAAGGTGTGGTAGAGCCCCAGCCAGTGGCCGACCTCGTGGGTGGCGGTGTCGCCCTCGTTGTAGTTGGTGGCCGAGCCGCCCGGCAGCGAGGAGTCCAGCATCACGACGCCGTCGTCCTTCGGGTTGGAGCTGTAGGAGCTCGGGAAGGTGGCCCAGCCCAGCAGGGACTGGCCCAGCTTGGCGGTGTAGAGGTTGAGCGCGTTGGCGCCGCCCTTGCGCAGCGAGGTCTTCATCGACTTCTCGGCGGTCGAGCCCGGGGTGATCCCGTTGTACCAGCTGGAGTTGTCGGTGTAGTCGGTGGCGACCAGCTGGAAGGTGAACGGGGTGGCGGTGTTGCCCGAACCCTGGCCGCCGTAGGCCGCGTTCAGCACCGCGATCTGCTTGCTGATGTCGGTGGCGGTCAGCTTGCCGGTGGTCCCGGCGTGCACCACGTGGAAGTACACCGGGATGGAGGTGGCCGCCAGCGCACCGCTGCCCGCCAGCAGGTTCTGCCCGTTGACGCTCGACTTCAGGTGCGCCACCCGGGCGTCCAGGTCGGCGTTCATCACCTTGGCCTGTGCGTCGGTGACCGCGTTCGGCTCGGCCGTGTGCGCGGGCGCGCCCTTGGCCACCCGCGCGGCCGCGTCGCCGGAGTCGGAGCTGCACGCGGCGGCACCCGGCGCGGCCAGCACCCCGAACGAGCCCGGTACGACGAACTGACCCGCCGTCAGCAGGCCCGCCAGTGCGGCGACGCCGAGCACCCGGCTGGAGGTGGCGGAGAGGGAACGGACCGGAAGACGCATCTGCTGCTCCTGTGGTCTGTGGGGGTGCGGCGGTGAGGGGACCGCCGTGCAGCAGAGGCTACGCAGGCTCGACGTGAACGTGTCAGACCTGTTCCGGCCGTAAAATATTCTGATAGACCGTCAGTTAGCCGCAGATCTTCCCTGGTCGCGGGTCGGGTGCAGTCACTTGTTACCCGTACGCAATCCGCCACGCTGTCCGAAAACCGCCCTTCGGGGGCGGCTCCTACAGCTGGACCAGGGTGACCCGGTCTCCGCAGAGCTTGGCCATGTCGTCCATGTCCGAGGTCAGCATCACCACAGGCCCCGGCTGATGGAGCGCGGTGACCGCGACCATCGCGTCGATCGCGTACTTGTGTCCGTGCAGCCCGGTCTCCTGGAGCAGCACGGCGGCGGCCTTCGCCCACTCGACGTGCAACGGCTCGATCCTGAGCTGGGAGAGGACGAAGTCCCAGTGCGCCTTCTTGATGCCCCGGTGCTGGACTTCGATGAGGGTGGCCCCGCTCACCACGCGGGTGGCGCCGCGCTCCACCGCAGTCCGGGTGATCCGCCCGACCAGTCGGTCGCCGGCGATGTACTGCGACAGGCCCTGGCTGTCCAGGACCAGAGTGCCACCGCTCAGCCGGCCTTTCGCCACTGGGCCTCCCCGGCGTCGGCGGCCGCCCAGATGTCGGCGGCCTCCTGCAGCTCCTCGGCGGTGGAGGGGCCGTGCTCGGCCTCGATCCGGTCCAGGTACTCCAGGGTCGCGAGATCGCGCAGGCGCTGCTCCATGGCGGCCGTGATGAAGGCCGAGAGCCCGCGCGCACCGGCCGCCTCGCGCAGCGCGAGCAGCGTCCCTTCGGGTACGGAGATGCTCACGACCTTCGCGGCGCCTTCGCCGATGCCGGGCACAGCGTCGTCTTCTGCCATGCCCGGATTTTAACAATCGGATTGCCAAAGCGGCAGGGCCGTCGCCCGGCTTCACCCGATCGAGGCCTCCGACCAGGCCTTCTCGGCGGCCGTCAGGAAGCCCTCGTCGCCCGGGGCGTGCTCGGCGAGGGCGGTCAGGACGGAGAGCACCGTCTCCAGGGAGGCGTGCGGGCCGTAGTGGTTGACCCGGAGCATGGTGGTGGCGAGGGCTCCGCCGCCGGACTGGACCGGGAGGGAGCGGGCGGCGAGGGCGGCGGCCAGGGTGGTGGCGTCCAGGCTGAACGGGGTGAGCAGGGTGGTGGCGACCGGGGCCGCGGCGTAGTCCTCGATGACGTAGGGGGAGAGCGAGCCGAGGGCGCGGACGCCCGCGCGCAGGGCCGCGGCGGCGGCGCGGTGCCGGGCGACGGTCGCGTCCAGGGTGTCGGCCTCGATCCGGTCCAGGCAGGCCTCCAGCGCGAGCATCTCCAACTGGGCCGGGGCGTGCGGCAGTACGGAGCGCCCGGCGTCCGTCCAGCGCTCCTTCCAGTCCAGCAGCGAGAGGTAGGAGCGGCGCGGCGCGGCCGGGTTGGCGGTGATCCGCTCCCAGGCCCGGTCGCTGACCGAGACGGCGGACACCCCGGCGGGGCCGCCCATCGCCTTCTGGCCGCCGATCACGCAGAGGTCCACGCCCCAGGCATCGGTGTACAGCGGCTCGGCCGCGACCGAGGCGACGGCGTCCAGCATCAGCAGCGCGCCGTGGTCCCGGACCACCTCGGCGATCTCGGCGACCGGGTTGGTGTTCCCGGTGGCCGCCTCGGCGTGCACCAGCGAGACGAAGTCGATCTCCGGACGGGCCGTCAGCGCCTCGGCCACCTGAGCGGCCGTCACCGCGCCGGTGAACGGCACCGCCAGGTCCACGACCTCGGCGCCGCAGCTGCGCAGCCACCCGCCGAAGGTCTGCCCGTACGGGCCGGTGACCACGTTCAGCGCGGTGGAGCCCGGCCGCACCGCGCCGCGGATGGCCGCCTCCAGCGGCAGCAGCGCCTCGCCCTGCATGACGATCACGTCGGCCCGGGTGTGCAGCAGGGCCGCGACCCGGTCCTCGATCGCGGCGAACCGGGCCGCGCCGAGCGGCGGCAGGTCGAGGAACGGGCTCGCGGGGCTGACGGGGCTGGCGGGACTCACGGAACGGCCTTTCGTCGGGAGCGCTTCGTGGACAGTCTGCCCTGTTCGTCCCCTCGGCAGTGGGTTTCCCCGTCGGTAGAGTGCGCCCATGAGCGATGGTGCGGTGCTGCACGTCAAGGGTCGGGTGCTGGTCGGTCCGCAGGACGTCCGGGACGAACTCTGGGTGGTGGACGGCCGGGTGACGTACCGGCGGCCCGCCGCCGAGGCCCGCACGGTGCGCGGCTGGGTGCTGCCCGGCCTGGTGGACGCGCACTGCCACGTCGGACTGGACGCGCACGGCGCGGTGGACGCCGCGACCAGCGAACGCCAGGCCGTCACCGACCGGGACGCCGGCACCCTGCTGATCCGGGACGCCGGTTCGGCCGCCGACACCCGGTGGATCGACGACCGCGAGGACCTGCCGAGGATCATCCGGGCCGGCCGCCACATCGCCCGGACGCGGCGTTACATCCGCAACTACGCCCACGAGATCGAGCCCGGCGACCTGGCCGCCTACGTCCGGGACGAGGCCCGGCGCGGGGACGGCTGGGTCAAGCTGGTCGGCGACTGGATCGACCGGGACCGCGGCGACCTGGCCGCCTGCTGGCCCGGGGACGCGCTGAAGGAGGCGATCGCGGCGGCGCACGAGGAGGGCGCGCGGGTCACCGCGCACTGCTTCGCGGCCGAGTCGCTGCCGGACCTGCTGGCCGCCGGGATCGACTGCGTGGAGCACGCCACCGGCCTGACCGAGGAGTTGATCCCGGCCTTCGCCGAACGCGGCGTCGCCATCGTGCCGACCCTGGTCAACATCGCCACCTTCCCCAAGCTCGCGGCCGGCGGCGAGAGCAAGTTCCCCGCCTGGTCGGCCCACATGCGGCGGCTGCACGAGCGCCGCTACGACACCGTGGCGGCCGCGCACGACGCGGGCGTGCCGGTCTACGTCGGCACCGACGCGGGCGGCTCGCTGGCGCACGGGCTGGTCGCCGACGAGGTGGCCGAGCTGACCAAGGCCGGGCTGACCGCCGTCGAGGCGCTCTCCGCCACCACCTGGGGAGCCCGGGAGTGGCTCGGCCGCCCCGGTCTGGACGAGGGCGCCCCGGCCGATCTGGTGGTCTACGCGGAGGACCCGCGCGCGGACGTCCGGGTGCTGGCGGACCCTCAGCTGGTGGTGCTGCGGGGGCGGATCGTGCGCTGAGCGCTGTCCGCCGGTACGGATAGGCTGGGCCGTATGGGTGCACGTCCGCTGAACGAGATCGTCGAACCTGGCTGGGCCAGGGCGCTGGAGCCGGTGGCCGGCCGGGTCGCCGAGATGGGGGGCTTCCTGCGTGGCGAGCTCGCCGCCGGGCGGACGTACCTGCCGGCCGGGCCGGACGTGCTGCGGGCCTTCCAGCAGCCCTTCGACGCCGTCCGGGTCCTGATCGTCGGTCAGGACCCTTACCCCACGCCGGGGCACGCGGTGGGGCTGAGCTTCTCGGTGGCGCCGCACGTGCGGCCGATCCCGGGCAGCCTGATCAACATCTACCAGGAGTACGGCCGCGACCTCGGCTTCCCGCCGCCCGCCAACGGCGACCTGACGCCGTGGACCCAGCAGGGCGTCCTCCTCCTCAACCGCGCCCTCACCACCGCCCCGGGCAAGCCCGCCGCGCACCGCGGCAAGGGCTGGGAGGAGGTCACCGAGCAGGCCATCCGCGCCCTGGTCGCCCGCGGCGGCCCGCTGGTCGCCATCCTCTGGGGCCGCGACGCCCGCAACCTCCGCCCCCTCCTCGGCAACGTCCCCGCGGTGGAGTCGGCCCACCCCAGCCCGATGTCCGCCGACCGGGGCTTCTTCGGCTCCCGCCCCTTCAGCCGCGCAAACCAGATGCTCGCCGACCAGGGCGCCACCCCGGTCGACTGGCGCCTCCCGTAGCGGCCGCCCCGCCCCGCGTGCGGCACCCCCTCGGGAAGCTCCTCCTCCCACCCTCGGCCCGCCGCAGGCGGCAGCCTCGCGGCAGGCGCTCCCATGCCCCGACCCGGCCCGCCGCAGGCGTGCGGCATCTTGCGGGTAAACAACCCCAACGAGTGAACTAACCGACAGTGTTACTGATGTGACGGACTGTTCGGACCAGACTGGGCGGCTCATCCAGTCCGGCCAACTCCACAGGGGTCTCGTTCGTCATGCCCGTGCCCAGCACTGTTCTCCGTACCGCCGCCGCCACCGCCCTCGTCGCTTTCCTGACGGTGCCCGCCGCACACGCCGCCGAGCCGAGCCCCGGCAAGGCCAACGCCGTCACGGCCGAACTCGACCTCGACGTCAGCGTGCTGGGCCGGACGGCCGCCGTGCCGGTGAACATCTCGCTGAACAAGGTGCAGTCCCCGGCCAGCAAGGACGGCACCGCGCTGACCGCCACCGTGGCGGGCGTGGACCAGGGCCGCCCGGTCGAGCTGGTCCGCGCCGAGGTGGGGCGTTCGACCACCAAGGCCGACGGGAGCGGCGCCTCCGCGCGGGTGCAGCTGACCAAGGCCGACCTCGGGGTGCCCGGCCTGGTCGGGGCCCCGCTGCTCGCGGTCGAGGCGCTCACCGCCGAGGCGACCTGCCCGGTGGACGGGCCGCCCACCGCCAAGGTGGACTCCCCGGCCAGGATCACGGTGCTGGGCAAGCCGGTCACCCTCAAGGTCGAGGGCCCGACCAAGGTGGACGTCCCCGGCGTCGGCAAGCTGGACGTCACCTTCTCCAAGCGCGCCACCACGAGCAGCACCGCCGCCGCCTCCGCCCTGGAGGTGGAGCTGGACCTCAACCCGCTCCAGCTGAACGTCGCCAAGGTCACCGGGAAGATCACCGTCGCCTCGGTCAGCTGCGAGAAGCCCGCCCCGCGCCCCTCCGCGAGCGCCTCGCCGAGCAGCGGGCCGAGCGCCGAGCCGAGCAGGGCCAACCGCGCCGTCCCGGCCGTGGCGAGCCAGAGCCCCACCCGGCCCGGCGAGCAGCTGGCCGCCACCGGCAGCAGCGGCACCGGCACGACGGTGGCCGTCGCCGGCACCCTGCTGCTGGTCGGCGCGGTCGCGCTCCGCCTCACCCGCCGCCGCCGGGCGCACGCCCGCAGGCACTGAGGTCCCGGAATGTGCCCGTCTGACGGAATCGTCGGCCCACATTCCGGACCTGACACTGTCGGACCGTGCCGGTGCCGCTGCGGACGGTTGGTTCACATGGGCGTTACATCGGAGGAACAACCGGGAAACGGCGGCTTGCGACGCTACGCGGGCACCCACCACCCAAGCAGTGAGGTTCACCGCAATGGCGATCAAGGCCGAGTACATCTGGATCGACGGCACCAAGCCGACCGCGAAGCTCCGTTCCAAGACTCGCGTCCTGCCGAACGCCGACAAGATCCCGACCTGGGGCTTCGACGGTTCCTCGACCAACCAGGCCGAGGGCCACGCGTCGGACCGCGTGCTCGACCCGGTGAAGGTCGTCAAGGACCCGATCCGCGGCGGTGACAACATCCTCGTCCTCTGCGAGGTGCTGGAGACCAACGGCGACGCCCACGAGTCCAACACCCGCGCCGCGCTGCGCGAGGTCGCCGAGAAGTACGCCTCGCAGGAGTCGATCTTCGGCATCGAGCAGGAGTACACCTTCTTCAAGGGCTCCCGTCCGCTCGGCTTCCCGGAGGGCGGCTACCCGGCCCCGCAGGGCGGCTACTACTGCGGTGTCGGCGCCGAGGAGGTCTTCGGCCGCGAGATCGTCGAGCTGCACCTGGACCGCTGCCTGGACGCCGGTCTGGCGATCTGCGGCATCAACGCCGAGGTCATGCCCGGCCAGTGGGAGTTCCAGATCGGCCCCGTCGACGCGCTGACCGTCTCGGACGACATGTGGATCGCCCGCTACCTGCTCTACCGCACCGCCGAGGAGTTCGGCATCGACGCCACCCTGGACGCCAAGCCGGCCCGTGGTGACTGGAACGGTGCGGGTGCCCACACCAACTTCTCCACCAAGGCGATGCGCGAGGGCTACGACGCCATCATCACCGCCTGCGAGTCGCTCGGCGCCTCGCAGGAGATCGTCCTGGAGCACGTCAACCAGTACGGCGACGACATCCAGTCCCGCCTGACCGGCAAGCACGAGACCGCCCCGTGGAACGTCTACTCCTACGGCGTCTCCGACCGCGGCGCCTCGGTGCGCATCCCGTGGCAGGTCGAGGTGGACCAGAAGGGCTACATCGAGGACCGTCGCCCGAACGCCAACGTCGACCCGTACGTCGTGACCCGCCTCCTGATCAACACCTGCTGCGAGGCCCTGGAGAAGGCCGGCCAGGTCTGATCCGGCTGACGCCGCGTCACGGCTGACCGAGTGTCACGGAGACCCGCTCACCCCCGGGGGGAGAGCGGGTCTCCGCCGTTCCCCGCCATCCCTGCCATCCTTGCCGCATGGACGACTTCACCCCCGAGCAGCTCGCCCGAGGCCGGGCCCTGCGCCGGGCCCAACTGCCGTGGGCGCTCGGCGCCCGCGCGGTCGGCCTGCTGCTCCCGCTCGCGCTCGGCCTGACCTCCGCCGGGGCCGGGCTGGTCTCCTGGGCCGGGGGCCTGTTCGGGGGCTCGCGCACCGCCGAGGTGCTCGCCGGGGTGGCGGCCCTGGTGCTGCTCTCCCAGCTCGCCGGGCTCCCGTTCGGGGCGCGGCTGCGGGAGGTCCGCCGCGGGTACGGGCTGGTCACCCAGGGCTGGGGCGGCTGGGCGGTCGACCAACTGCGCGGCCTGGCGCTGAGCCTGCTGCTCGGCCTCCCGCTCGGGTACGGCCTGTACGCCCTCACCGACCGTTCCCCGGACGGCTGGTGGCTGCCCGCCGCCGGGGCGGCGGCCGTGCTGGTGGTGCTGCTGTCCTTCCTCTTCCCGCTGCTGGTGGAGCCGCTGTTCAACCGCTTCACCCTGCTGCCCGAGGGCGAACTGCGCACCGCGCTGCTGGAGTTGGCGCGCCGGGACGGCATCCGGGTGCGCGAGGTGCTGGTCGCCGACGCCTCCCGGCGCACCACCGCGCTCAACGCCTACGTCTCCGGCTTCGGCGCCACCCGGCGGATCGTCTGCTACGACACCCTGCTGGCCACCGCCGACCCGCGCGAGACCGAGCTGGTGGTCGCGCACGAGCTCGGCCACGTGAAGCACCGGGACGTCCTCACCGGCACCACCCTCGCCGCCCTCGGCGCCGCCCTCGCGGTCGGCCTGCTCGGCCTGCTGACCTCCTGGCAGCCGCTGCTCACGGCCGCCGGGGCCGACTCGGCGGCCGACCCGCGCTCGCTCTTCCTGTTCGCCGCCTGCGGGGCACTGCTCTCCGCCCTGGCCGGGCCCGCCCAGTGCGCCGCCAGCCGCCGGATCGAGACCCGGGCCGACCGGCACGCCCTCGAACTCACCGGCGACCCGGCGCAGTTCATCGCCATGCAGCGCCGCCTCGCGGTCACCAACGTCGCCGACGTGGACCCGCCGCGCTGGGTCGTCCTGCTCTTCGCCACCCACCCCACCACCACGGCCCGGATCGCCGCCGCCCGGGCCTGGACGGCGGCGTAGCGGCCTCGAGTGGGGTCAGCGCAGGTCGACCGAGCGGATCGGGGTGGAGTTCAGCAGCGAGGCCAGCTGGCCGTCGCCCTCGGAGAGCGCGTGCGCGGTGCAGTTGCCCAGCACGCGGCCGCCCGGCAGGTCCGGGGTGAGGAAGGCCGCCATCGCCAACCCCTGCTGGGTGCCCAGCTTGCCGACCTCCTCGCAGGAGGTGTCCAGCGCACCCTGCAGCCCGTTCTCCTCCTGCACGGCCTGGGCGGTGGCGGGAGCGAAGGCCAGCGCGGCCAGGGTGGCGGCGGTCACGGCGGTCGCGGCCTTACGGATCATCAGAGCAGCCTCTCGGAAAGCGGTTCGCGGTCGCCCCCGATCATCCCGCCCGCCGCACCCCCGTCCCCCCGAAGTCCGGCCCTCCCGGCCCGACTTCGCCGTCAGGGGTGACGCTCCCTCACCCGTACGGTGGATCCCCGGCCGCCGCCGCCACCCACCCGCGTTGACCACCACGGCCGGCCCGGGCACCATCCCGTGAACTCGGCACACGGCCCTGCACTGCGCGCCCTGCCGTACAGGCCGGTCCGGTGCAGCAGTTGGCAGCAGGCCGGCCGCCCGGGGTGGACGACGAGCTGGAGCCGCGGGATGCCGAGTGGATCGCCGCGCACCATCCGGGGCCCGCGCTGACGGTGTGGGTGGACCACCGCCACGGGCTCGGCGAGGCGCACTTCGGGCTGCTGGCGGAGTGGGCCGGAGGGCTCCGTGGCGGGGCTGAGTAGGGTGGGTGGGACAGAGTGTCGGGACAGCAGTGGGAGCAGACGTGAGTGAGCCGGCCGGCAGTGCCCTCCAGCGGGAGATCGCCCGGGAGCTCGAGGTCGCGGAGGCGTTCGAGGCCGAGGCGGAGATCGAGCGGCGGGTGGCCTTCCTGGCCGAGCGGATGACCTCCACCGGGCTGCGGTCGCTGGTGCTGGGGATCAGCGGCGGGGTGGACTCGACCACCGCCGGCCGGCTCTGCCAGCTGGCCGTCGAGCGGGCCCGGGCGGCGGGGCACCAGGCGGAGTTCTACGCGATGCGGCTGCCCTACGGGGTGCAGGCGGACGAGAAGGACGCGCAGCTGGCGCTCTCCTTCATCGAGGCCGACCACGTGCTGACCGTGGACGTGAAGCCCGCCAGCGACGCCATGCTGGCCGCCGTGCTGGCCGGCGGCACCGCCTTCCGGGACGCCCACCACCAGGACTTCCTGCTCGGCAACGTCAAGGCCCGCCAGCGCATGATCGCCCAGTACGCGGTGGCCGGTGCCCACGACGGCCTGGTGGTCGGGACCGACCACGCGGCCGAGGCGGTCTCCGGCTTCTTCACCAAGTTCGGTGACGGCGCCGCCGACCTGGTGCCGCTGACCGGCCTGACCAAGCGCCGGGTGCGCGCCGTCGCGGACGCCCTCGGCGCCCCGGCCGAGCTGGTCTGGAAGGTGCCGACCGCCGACCTGGAGAACCTCGACCCGGGCAAGGCCGACGAGGACGCGCTCGGCGTCACCTACGACGAGATCGACGACTTCCTGGAGGGCAAGCCGGTCGACGCGGCCTCCTTCGAGAAGATCGTCAACCGCTACCGGCTGACCGACCACAAGCGCCGCCTCCCGATCGCCCCCTGAAGTCCCGGGCCCGCCGCCTCCCTTGACGCGCCGTCCGCCCGGCCGTGACCCTGTGACCTCCGCAGGAACGACACGGGGGACCCAGATGCCCGACACCAGAAGCCTCGCCAAGGGCGCCAACGCCCCGCTCACCGGACCGGAGGTGACCGTCACGGTCACCTCCGGCGGGGTGGCGGTGGACGTCTCGGCGCTCCTGGTCGACGAGCGGGGCAAGGTCAGGACCGACCAGGACCTGGTCTTCTTCAACAACCCGCACCGCGACGGCGTGCGCCTGGACGGGGCGCGGATCACCGCCCGGCTGGCCGAGCTCCCCGCGGAGGTGGCCGCCGTGGTGGTGGTCGCCAGCGTGGACGTGGAGCTGCCCGGCACCACCTTCCGGCCGGAGACCACGCCCTCGGTGCGGATCGGCGACGGCACGGCGGCGGAGCTGGAGTTCGTCCCGCCGGGGATGGCGGACGGCGAGACGATCCTGGTGCTGGCCGAGCTCTACCGGCGCGGCACGCTCTGGAAGGCCCGCGCCGTCGGCCAGGGCTACGCGGGCGGGCTGGCCGCGCTGGCCACCGACTACGGCGTGAGCGTCGAGGACGAACCCGCACCGGCCGCTCCCGAACCCGCCGTCGCCCCCACCCCCGCTCCCGCGGTCCTCCCCGCTCCTGCGGTCGCCCCCGCTCCTGCGGTCGCCCCCGCTCCCGCGGTCCTCCCCGCTCCTGCGGTCGCCCCCGCTCCTGCGGTCGCCCCCGCTCCTGCGGTCCTCCCCGCTCCTGCGGTCGCCCCCGCTCCTGCGGTCGCCCCCGCTCCCGCGGTCCTCCCCGCTCCTGCGGTTGCCCCCGCTCCTTCCGCCGCTCACACTCCCGCCCTCGCCGCCCCCGCGATCAGCCTGGAGAAGGTCGCCGCCGTCGCCCCCGCGCTGCTGACGAAGTACCAGAGCGCCGGGGCCTCCCTGCAGCGGCTCGGGCTCGCCGGACAGCGGGCGGCCGTCTACCTGGTGCTGGACTACTCGGGAAGCATGGGGCGGTTCTACGACCGCGGCGACGTCCAGGTCTTCGCCGAGCAGGTGCTCGGCCTGGCGGCCAACCTCGACGACGACGGCACCGTCCCGCTGGTGCTCTTCTCCCACACCATCGCCAAGACCACCGAGCTCGAACTCGCCACCCACCAGGGCCGGATCAACGAGGTCCGCGAGGGCGTCTTCATGGGCGGTACCAACTACGCCCCGGCCATCAAGGCCGTCACCAAGCTGCACGAGCGCCGCGCCCCCGGCACCCCGGCGCTGGTGGTCTTCCAGACCGACGGCGACCCCTCGGACGGCGGTGCCACCCGGCGGGCCCTGAAGTCGGCGTCCAAGCAGCCGCTGTTCTGGAAGTTCGTCGGCTTCGGCCGCCGCGAACAGCTCGGCTTCCTGGCCGGGTTGGACGACCTGGACGGCCGCAAGGTGGACAACGCCGACTTCTTCGCGGCCGGCGACGACCCGCGCTCCTGGCAGGAGGACGCGCTCTACGACGCGCTGCTGGAGGAGTACCCGCGCTGGCTGGCCGAGGCCACGGCGCTGGGGATCGTGCGCCGGACCTGAGCTGGGCAGGGGTACTCACGACCGCCGTCGGACGGGTGCGGCATGATCGGCACGACCGTGCCGCACCCCTCGTGAACCGGAGCCCCGCCGTGAGACGCCTCCTGCTGCCCGCTGTCGCCGGCCTGCTCCTGACCGCGGCCGCCTGCGGCAGCCGTCCGGCACCGTCCGGCCCCGGGGCGATGGTGCCCCCGGTCCAGGCCTCGGCCGCGCAGCGGGCGACCGAGGCGCTGGCCGCGCACGACGCCCGCTTCCCGGAGGTGGCGCAGCGCTGTGCCGCCGTCACCGACGCCACCGCGACGCCCTCCGCGGCCACCGGCGGCGGCCCCGCGCCGGAGAACCCCAAGTACGCGGAGAACCACGCCTTCAAGACCACCCTCGGGCTCTCCGCCACGGCCCGCTGCCGGGGCGAGGCGCACGCCGCCCGCCTGGTGGCGGCGCTTCCGCGCGACGGGATGGCGGCGGGGGAGGCCTCGGTGCGGGCCACGGTGGAGAACCTCGGCTACCCGCGCGAGATCGTCCAGGTCCAACTGGACTACGCGCCGGGGCTGCTGGCCCTCTTCGTCCCGGGCGTCGGGCCGTGCGTGACGGTCCGGTTCGGGCCGACCGTGAACGCCGAGGTGCACGGCGTCTACATGGAGGGCGGCTGCCTCGAACCCAAGGGCGGGCACTGACCACCCGTCAGGGCAGCAGCTCCCGGAGCACCGCGACGAAGGCGTCCGTGGTGGCCTCGTCCCGGACCGCGATCCGCAGCCAGTCCGGGCCCAGGCCCGGGAAGGTGTCGCCGCGGCGGAGCGCGTAGCCGGCCCCGCGCAGGCGCTCGCGCAGCGCGGCGGCGCCGGGGACGTGGACGAGGAGGAAGGAGGCGGCCGGCTCCCCGTGCACGGTGACGGCCGGGAACTCCGCCAACCGGGCCAGCAGATGGGCGCGTTGGGCCGCGATGGTGTGGGCGGCGGCCTCCGCCTCGGCCAGCGCGGCGGGGGTGCTGCACGCCTCGGCGGCGGCCAGCGCGGGGGTGGAGACCGGCCAGAGCGGCTGGGCGGCGGCGAGGCGGGCGATCAGCCCGGCGGGGCCCAGTACGTAGCCGATCCGCAGTCCGGCCAGGCCCCAGGTCTTGGTCAGACTGCGCAGCACCACCACCTCACCGGGCAGGTCGCGCAGGCCGGCCAGGCTCTCGCGCTCGCCGGGGACGGTGTCGACGAAGGCCTCGTCCACCACCAGGGTCCGGCCGGGGCGGGCGAGGGCGGCGAGGGTGGCGGCGGGGTGCAGGACCGAGGTGGGGTTGGTCGGGTTGCCGACCACCACCAGGTCGGCCTCCTCGGGGACGGCGCCGGGGGTGAGGCGGAAGCCGTCGGCGGGGGAGAGCAGCACCCGGCCGACGCGGTGCCCGGCGTCGCGCAGTGCCGCCTCCGGCTCGGTGAACTGCGGGTGCACCACCACGGCGTGACGGGGCGCCAGCACCCGGGCCAGCAGCACGAACGCCTCCGCCGCCCCCGAGGTCAGCAGCACCTCCTCCACCGGCCGCCCGTGCCGCCCCGCGACGGCGGCCCTGGCCCGGCTCCCCTCGGGGTACGCCGCCAGGTCGCCCAGGGTCGCGGCCAGCCGCTCCCGCAGCCACTGCGGCGGCGTCCCGGTCCGCACGTTCACCGCCAGGTCCACCAGCCCGGCCGCCCGCACCTCCGCGTCCCCGTGATGCCGCAGATCCGGCTCCCCGCCGGGCCCTCCCGGGGGGAGGGCTGTGCCGGGCTCCGCCGTGTCAGGCCCGGTCCCCGTCGCGGTGCTTCCGTGCCCGTTCCCCTCGGCGGCCCTGGCCGGGCCCGGCGTCGCGATGGCGACGGTGGCGCGGGCGGAGCGGTGCTTGGGGGCGAGCAGGCGGGCGCCGGTGCCGGCGGCGAGCAGGGCGGCGGCTTCGGCCACGCTCGGGGTGCCGACCGCCGCCGCGGCCGTCCCGGAGGGGTGCGGGACCGGGACGGCGGCGAGCTCCTCGGCGGGGTAGCCGGAGAGCGGGACGGCGAGGGCGGCGGCCGCGGCGAGCAGCCCGGCCTCGGCGGTCTTGGCGCTGACGGTGGCCAGCCGGGCCACGTCGCGGCGGTCGCGGCCGAGGCCGGCCAGGGTGGCGTCGATCAGGGCCAGCACCTCGGCTCCCGGCACTCCGCTGCCGCCGCCGACGCCGATGACCAGGGAGGGCTGCTGCACGGGGGCTTCTCCGGACTCCTGACGACCGATGGACCGCCGGAATCCCATCACGCCTGGCCAGAGGCGGTCAATGCCGCTCAGTCGGCCGTGGCGACCGTCACCTCGGGCCGGTGGTGCACCGGGAAGTTGACCGAGTTGGCGATGAAGCAGGCCCGGTTGGCGTCGGCGTGCAGGGCGATCGCCTTCTCCACCATGCCGGGCTCGGTCACCACCACCCGGGGCCGCAGCTCCGCCTCGGTGAAGCGCCCGTCCCCGGCCCCCTCGACCATGGTGCCGACCGGCTCGTCCACGTAGGCGGTGACCACCACCTTGTTCACGGCGCAGAGGTGCAGGTACGAGAGCAGGTGGCACTGGGAGAGCGCGGCGAGCAGCAGCTGCTCCGGGTTCCAGCGGGAGGGGTCGCCCCGGAAGAGCGGGTCGGAGCTGCCGATGATGGTCGGCAGGCCCTCGGCCGCGACTTCGTGGGAGCGCTCGTAGGCGCGGTAGTTCGCGGTGCCGGCGCCGGTGTTCCCGGTCCAGGTCACGGCGAGGGTGTAGGTGTGCTGACGGCTCATCACGTCTCCGGAGGGTGCGGGGTGGTCGTGAGGTCTGGACCTGTCGGCCCTGGTCGCTGCATCAGTTCAGTTGTGTGGAACGGCAGTTCAGAGGGGGTGTGACGGTCTGTCGTTCACGAGACCGCCATGGGGGTTTCACCCGTCGATATGCGGTACGACTAATATCCATCCGTCAGAGTCCTATCAGATTCGACCAGTTGTGAACGACTGGTGCCACGTCCGAAGGAGCTAGCCCTGCGCACGCGCGCTTCCAGCCGGATCGTCACGGGCCGACTGTCGCTCCGCGCGACCCTGCTCGTGCTGGCCATTGTCCCCGGGCTGGCGCTGGCCGCCCTCTGGGCGGTCACCAGCGGACAGCTCCTCTTCGACTTCCAGCGCCAGGCGGCCCAGGGCCTGCTCGCGCAGGAGGCCGGTCAGCCGTCCAACATCGTGTACTACAACCTCCAGGAGGAGCGGCGCCTGAGCGCCGACGTCCTGGCCACCCACAGCGGGGTCAACGACGCGCTGCGGGCGCAGCGGGTCAAGACCGACCAGGCCATCGCCGACTTCCAGAAGCTCTCGGGCGTGTCGGCCGACGACGCGCCCGAGGAGGTCCGCGAGGCGGTCCGGGAGGCCCGGCAGGCCATCACCCAGCTGCCCGCCCAGCGGGCCCTGGTGAACAGCGGCAGTGAGCAGCAGCAGGCCGCCGTCTACGGCTACTACACCGACCTGATCGCGGTGGACCTCAAGCTGTTCTCCGCGCTCAGCCACGTCGACAACGGCCGGATCACCACCATCTCCCAGCCGCTGGTGAACCTGTTCTGGGCCAAGGAGATGGTCTCCCGCTCGGACGCCCTGCTGGCCCGCGGCTGGCCGAGCGGCTCGCTCGCCCCCGAGGACCACCTCCTGCTGCGGCAGGCGATCGCCGAGCAGACCTTCCAGTACAACACCCTGGTCGCGCCCTACCTCCCGGCCGAAGAGACCGCCATGTGGCAGCAGATCGCCACCGGGCAGTCCTGGCAGGCCAAGACCCGGGCCGAGCAGGAGCTGCTCAAGCAGGCCGCCCCCGGCCGGGACGGCCGGATCGCGCTGACCGCGGACCGGGACGTCTGGCGCCAGTCGATCGACGCCATCACCCCGCAGCTGGTCGCGCTGATGGAGCACCGCACCGGTCTGGTGGTCGAGGAGGGCAAGGGCAGCATCATGACCCTGGCCCTGCGGCTGCTGCTGACCACCGTGGTCGGCCTGATCGCGGTGGTCGCGGTCGCGGTCACCTCCTGGCGGCTCACCCGCACCCTGCGCCGCCGGATCGGCCGGCTCCAGGAGCAGGCCGAGGAGCTGGAGAACACCCTGCCCGCCGTGGTCGAACGCCTCGGCAACGGGGAGCAGATCGACGCCGAGGAGCAGGCCCGGGCGATCGAGCCCGACCCCTGGGCCCGCACCGAGGACGAGCTGGCCAAGCTGGCCGAGGCCTTCAACCTGGCCCGTGCCAGTGCGATCCAGGCCGCCGTCGCCCAGGCCGAGCAGCACCGCGGCTTCGAGCGGCTGCTCCAGCGGATCGCCCGCCGCACCCAGCTGCTGATCGGTCAGCAGCTGAAGAAGCTGGACGAGTTGGAGCGCCGGCACGAGGACCCGGAGATCCTGGAGGGCCTCTTCGACCTCGACCACCTCACCGCGCGCCTGCGCCGCTACGAGGAGAACCTGGTGATCCTGGCCGGCGGCACCCCGCACCGCCGCTGGCGCAAGCCGGTCCCGCTGCTGGACGTGATGCGCGCCGCCCAGGGCGAGGTGCAGGACTACCGCCGGGTCGTCATCGACCTGGACGGCAGCCCCTGGCTCTCCGAGCGCGCCGTCGGTCCGGTGGCCCACGTGCTCGCCGAGCTGATCGAGAACGCGCTCAGCTTCTCCCGCCCGCCGAACCCGGTCGAGCTCCGGGCCGGCCGGGTCAGCCGGGGCGTGGCGATCGAGGTCGAGGACCGCGGCCTCGGCATGGACGAGGACCAGATCGACGAGGCCAACCGCCTGATGACCCGTCCGCCCCGCACCGACGTGCTGGCCCGCGGCGACGACATCCGGCTCGGCTTCTACGTGGTGGCCCGCCTGGCGGCCCAGCACGGCCTGCGGATCGAGTTCCGCCAGTCGGCCTTCGGCGGCACCCGGGTCGTGGTGCTCGTCCCCGAGGAGCTGATCGTCCCGGACCCGACGGTCCGCCCGCTCGCCGTCGCCCCGCAGCAGGACGGCGGCCTGCCCACCCGCTCGCGCGGCCAGGCGCTGGCCGGCGTCACCGCCATCGGCGGCGCCGACCGGTACGCCACCGTCGAGCCGCTCCCGCAGCTCGGCGGGCCGCCGGCGGCACCGCTCGGGGAGCAGGTGACGGTCCGTCACGACCTCCCCGCGCTGCCCGCGGGGTTCGCCGCCCCGGAGCCGTTCCGCGCGGAGCCGTTCCAGCCGGAGCCGTTCCAGCCACAGGCCCACCAGCCGCAGCCCTACGAGCCCGCGCCGTTCCAGCCGGAGCCCCACCGCCCCGAGCCGCAGTGGCAGGCCGAGCCGTACGGGGCGGAGTCGTACGGGACCGAGCCGTACGCGGCGGAGCCGCACCGCACCGACCCCGAGCACGTCCGGCCCGAGCCCCACCAGCCGGAGCCGTACCACCCGGAGCCGGTGTCCGACCTTCCGGGCGGCGAACCGCCGCTGCCCCGCCGGGTCCGCCAGGCCAGCCTGGTGGACGAGCTGCGGATCGACCTCGACGGTCCGCAGCCCGCCCCCGTGCCGCCCCGTTGGGACGAGAACCCGCTGTTCCGACCGGCCCCCCGACGGGCCGGAGCAGCCATCGGTGCGTTCCAGCGGCGGTCCCGGGAGGCCCGCTCCGGTGACACCGGAAACCACCACACCACCATCCCGACGAGAGAAGACCGGACATGACGACGCGTACAACCGCCACCCACCAGGACCTCGACTGGCTGCTGGACGGCCTGGTGGACCAGGTGGCCGGGACGAGGCACGCCGTCCTGCTGTCCGACGACGGCCTGGTGGTCAGCCACTCCCGCACCATCGACCGCTCCGACGCCGAGCGGCTGGCCGCCGTCGCCACCGGCCAGCAGAGCCTGGCCCGCGGCGTCGGTCAGCTGTTCAACGGCGGGCCGGTGCACCAGGTGATCGTCGAGCTGGCCGAGCTCTGGCTGTTCGTCATCGCCGCCGGGCAGGGCACCCACCTGGCCGTGGTCGCCTCCCAGGACGTCGACGCCGAGGTGATGTCGCTGGCCATGCACAACCTGGTGCAGCAGGTCGGCCAGAAGCTCGGCGCCGCCCAGCGCGGCGAGTTCGACGCGTTCGCCGCCCGGAGCGGGCAGCGCGGGTGACCTCCTACTGGGACGAGGAGGAGGGCGACGACGGTGCGGACAGCATGGTCCGGCCGTACACCATCACCTCCGGCCGCACCGTGTCCGAGCGGGACGACCTCACCCTGATCACCCTGCTCACCAGCGCGCCGGCGCCGGTCGACGCCTACGGCGCGCCGGCCCGGCCCGGCCGGCTCCAGCCGGAGCACCGGATGATCCTGGACCGCTGCCGCCGCCCCGCCGCGGTGGCCGAGGTCGCCGCCGACCTGGACCTGCCGGTCTCGGTGACCAAGATCCTGCTCGGCGACCTGGTCGAGCAGGGGCTGCTGACCGCCCGCGCCCCGATCTCGGTGGCCCGGGCCGCCGGCGGGGCCGACCGGAGTCTGCTGGCCGCCGTACGCGAAGGCCTGAGGAGGCTTTGAGATGACGACCACTCAGGCGGGCGCCAACGCCGTCAAGATCCTGATCGCCGGCGGCTTCGGCGTCGGCAAGACCACCATGGTCGGGGCCGTCAGCGAGGTCGCCCCGCTGCGCACCGAGGAGTACCTCACCACCGCCAGCGTCGGCGTGGACGACCTGGCCGGGGTCGGCCAGAAGGAGACCACCACCGTCGCCCTGGACTTCGGCCGGATCACCGTCAGCCCCGAGCTGGTGGTGTACCTGTTCGGCACCCCGGGCCAGGAACGGTTCTGGTTCATGTGGAACGACCTGGTCAACGGCGCGCTCGGCGGGGTGGTCATCGCCGACACCCGCCGGCTGGAGACCAGCTTCGCCTCGATCGACTTCTTCGAGAGCCGCGGCATCCCGTTCGTGGTGGCGATCAACTGCTTCCACGGCGTCAACACCCGGACCCCGGAAGAGATCCGGGCCGCGCTCGACCTCGACCCGCACGTCCCGATGCTGGTCGGCGACATCCGCGAACGGCCCTTCGGCCGGGACGTGCTGCTCGCCCTGGTCGACCACCTGATGGCCCTCCCCGTCGCCTGACCCCGTCCCCCGCGAACCTCCCCCGAACCAACGGAGACACCCCATGGCACAACCCCTGCGCGTCCTCGTCCACGGCGGCGGCATCGGCGGCCTGAGCCTCGCCGTCGCCCTCGCCCGCCGCGGCCACACCGTCGAGGTCGCCGAGGTGCGCGATGAGCTCGACGCGCTCGGCGTCGGCATCATCCAGCCCTCCAACGCGCTGCACGTGATGCGCGAACTCGGCGTCCTGGACGACTGCCTGAAGGCCGGCTTCGAGTGGGAGGTGCTGACCATCTGCGACCCGGCCGGCGCCACCCTGGCCAAGATCCCCCAGCCCCGGATGGACGAGGCCCCCGCCAACAACGGCATACCCCGCCCGGCCCTGGCCGAGCTGCTCGGCCGGGCCGCCGCCGAGGCCGGCGCCACGGTGCGCTTCTCCACCACCGTCGCCGAACTCGCCGACGACGGCGAGGGCGTGGACGTCACCCTCTCCGACGGCACCGCCGGCCGCTACGACCTGGTGGTCGGCTTCGACGGGATCGGCTCCCCGCTGCGCACCCGCCTGTACGGCGAGCGCTACCGCCCCGAGTACACCGGCTTCGCCAACTGGCGGGTCACCGTGCCCCGGCAGCCCGAGGTGCAGGGCGTGGTGATGAGCACCGGGAACCAGGCCGCCAAGGCCCTGCTCACCCCGATCACCGACGAACTCATGTACCTGGGCGCCGTGTTCGCCGAGACCGAGGACTTCCGCCCGGACCCGGAGCGGGCCCACGAGCAGCTCGCCGAGCGCCTGGCCGGCTTCTCCGGCCCGGTCGCCGAGGCGCTCGGCCACGTCACCGACCCGGCCGCCGTGGTCTACTCCCGGATCTCCCAGGTCACCGTCGACGAGCCCTGGCACGTCGGCCGGGTGGTGCTGGCCGGCGACGCCGCGCACGCCTCCACCCCGCACCTCGCCCAGGGCGCCGCGATGGCCGTCGAGGATGCCCTGGTGCTCGCCCAGGAGCTGGACGCCGCCGAGTCCGTGCCCGCCGCCCTGGCCGCCTGGGAGGCCCGCCGCCGCCCGCGCGCGATGTTCGTCCAGTCGCTCTCCCGCGCCGTCCTCAAGCAGGAGACCGGCACCCCCACCACCCCCGAGGAGGACGAGCTCCTCAAGATCGGCATCCCCGGCGCCGCCCACGTCCTGGTGAAGCCCTACTGACGCACCCTCGCGCGGGGCTGTCCGGCGGATAACCGCTGGACAGCCCCTGCAGGGTGGGCGAGCATCCGTGCGTGACAGAACGATCAGCTCCGTGGACCTCCGCCCCCGACGCCCCGCTCCAGGTCAGCCTGGTGCAGGTGCCCCGCCCCGTGATGGGCCTCCTGATGGAGGGTGACCTCACCGCCGCCGTCGCCGAGTTGGGCCTGCCGTTGGCCGACTACGCCGCCGACGAGAGGATGCGCGGCACCTGGCGCCGCCGCTACCACCAGATCGCCGACGACCCCACCAGTGCCGACTGGGTCACCCGGGCCGCGCTCTCCGGCGAGGTGCCGATCGGCGCCGCCGGCTTCCACGGCCCGCCGGACGAGCGCGGCATGGTCGAGGTCGGCTACGGGGTCGACCCCGCCCACCGCCGCCGCGGCTACGCCAAGGCCATCCTCGCCGCCCTGATCCGGCAGGCGGAGGCCGAACCGGAGGTGACCGTCGTCCGCGCCACCATCAGCCCCGACAACGAGGCCTCCCTCGCCACCGTCGCCGCCTTCGGCTTCACCCACGTCGGCGAACAGTGGGACGACGAGGACGGCCTGGAGCTGATCTACGAACTCCCGCTCCGGTAGCGCCCCTTCGGGAGAACGTGATGCTTCGGGGGCGCGAGGAACTGCGCGAAGCGGAAGGCGCGGACCCGTGTGCCGGGTACGGAGATTCACGTGTACGTGAGCGTCCGCACCCGGCACACGGGCCGCCGCCTCCCGTCTCGCGCAGTTCCTCGCGCCCCTAGACCCCCTGCCGGGTGGCCGCCGCCGCGCGGACGAAGCGGACCGCCAACTCCGGTGCCCCCGCCCAGTGCAGGTGCAGGTACGACGCGTGGACCGAGCCCTCGACGAAGCCCTCGGTCTGCGGTCCGGTCGGGCTGCGCCAACCCCAGGCCGGGGCCGGGCCCGCCCCGGGCTCGCAGACCGTCCGGTGGAACTCGTGCCCCCGCAGCCGGGTCCCGGCCGGGGCGAGCACGCTGTCCGTCAGCGCCACCGCCTCCCGGTAGCCCAGGGTCAGACGCTGCGTCATCCGGGAGGTGGTGTCCACCACCCCGCACATCGCGACGCCGTCCAACTCCCGCCCCAGGTACAGCAGTCCGGCGCACTCCGCAGCCACCGGCGCCCCCGAGGCGGCCAGCTCCGCGATCGCCTTCCGCAGCCCCTCGTTGGCGCTGAGCTCCCCGACGTACATCTCCGGGAAGCCGCCCCCGATCACCAACCCGGCCGTGTCCGCCGGGAGTTCGGAGTCCCGCAGCGGGTCGAACGGGACCACCTCGGCCCCGGCCGCCGCCAGCAGCTCCGCGTTCTCGGCGTACGAGAAGGAGAACGCCGCCCCGCCCGCCAGGGCGATCCGCGGGCGCCCCGGCACGACCTCGACCTCGTCCTCGGCGGACCACGGTGCTTCCGTCAGCTCGGGGGCCGTCCGCGCCAGCTCCAGCACGGCGTCCAGGTCCACCGAGGCGGCGATGAGTTCACCCATGTCCCGGACGGCCGTCAGGGCCGCCTCCGAGCGCTCCACGGCCGGGATCAGGCCGAGGTGCCGCGACGGGGTGGCGACCGAGGCCGAGCGTCGGACGGAGCCGAGCACCGGCACGCCGCCGCCCTCCTCCAGCGCCTCCCGCAGCAGCTGCTCGTGCCGGTCGGAGGCGACCCGGTTGAGGATCACCCCGGCCAGCCGGACCTCCGGGTCCCAGGAGGCGAAGCCGTGCACCAGCGCGGCCACCGAGCGGGACTGCGAGGAGGCGTCGACCACCAGCACCACGGGTGCCCGCAGCAGCTTGGCCACGTGCGCGGTGGAGGCCAGCTCCCCGCGCCCGGCGGCGCCGTCGTGCAGGCCCATGACGCCCTCGACCACGGCCACGTCGGCCCCGGCGGCGCCGTGCAGGAAGAGCGGGGCGATCCGCTCCGGCCCGCACATGAAGGCGTCCAGGTTGCGCCCCGGCCGCCCGGCGGCCAGCGCGTGGTAGCCGGGGTCGATGTAGTCGGGGCCGACCTTGTGCGGGGAGACGGCGAGCCCGCGCGCGGCGAGCGCGGCGATCAGGCCGGTGGCGACGGTGGTCTTGCCCGCCCCCGACGAGGGGGCGGCCACGACCAGACGGGGGATGTTCACAGACTCGGGCTTCCTACTACCACTCGATGCCGCGCTGGCCCTTGCGGCCGGCGTCCATGGGGTGCTTCACCTTGGTCATCTCGGTGACCAGGTCGGCGAGTTCGAGGAGCTCGTCCTTGGCGTAGCGGCCGGTGATCACCACGTGCTGGTTGCCCGGGCGGTTCTTCAGCACGTCCACCACCTCGGCCACGTCCACCCAGCCCCAGTGCATCGGGTAGGTGAACTCGTCCAGCACGTAGAAGCGGTACTTCTCCGCCGCCAGGTCGCGCTTGACCTGCTCCCAGCCCTCCTTGGCGGCCTCCTCGGAGGACTCGATGTCGCGCTGGACCCAGGACCAGCCCTCGCCCATCTTGTGCCAGTCCACCGTGCCGCCCTCGCCGGAGGCGCCGAGCACCTTGAGCGCGTTCTCCTCGCCGACCTTCCACTTGGCCGACTTCACGAACTGGAACACCCCGACCGGCCAGCCCTGGTTCCAGGCCCGCAGCGCCATCCCGAAGGCGGCGGTGGACTTGCCCTTGCCGGGGCCGGTGTGCACAGCGGTGATCGGCTGGGTGCGGCGCTGACGGGTGGTCAGGCCGTCGTCGGGGACGGTCTCGGGCTGGCCCTTGGGCATGGGTTCAGGCTGCCTTTCGCAGGGAGGAGGAGGGGCGGTGCGCGTGCACCAGGGCGGCGACGCCCTCGGCGCGGAGTTCGTCCAGGGTGACGGCGGGGCCGCCCAGCTGGCCCGCCAGGGTGCGGGCCAGGCCGAGCCGGACGTGGCCGGACTCGCAGTCCAGCACCACGCTGGCGGTGCCCTGGGCGGCCAGCAGCCCGGCCGCCCGGCCGGCCTGCGCCAGCGCGTCCTTGCCGCCGGTGGCGCGGCCGTCGGTGACCACGACCAGGAGCGGGCGGCGGTGCGGATCGCGCATCCGCTCGATCCGCAGGGTCTCGTGGGCCCGCAGCAGCCCGGCCGCCAGCGGGGTGCGGCCGCCGGTCGGCAGCTGCTCCAGCCGGGCCGCGCCGACCTCCACCGAGGAGGTGGGCGGCAGCGCCAACTCGGCCCCGGCGCCGCGGAAGGTGACCATGCCGATCTTGTCCCGGCGCTGGTAGGCGTCCATCAGCAGGGAGAGCACGGCGCCCTTGACGGCGGTCATCCGCTGCCGGGCCGCCATCGAGCCGGAGGCGTCCACCACGAACAGCACCAGGTTGGACTCCCGCCCCTGGCGCACCTGCTCGCGGAAGTCGTCCTTGCGCAGCCGCAGCGCCCGCGAGTCACGCCCCCGGGCCACCTGGTGCGGGGCGGCCGCCCGCAGGGTGGCGCTCAGGTGCAGCCGGGCCAGCTGGCCCTGCGGGCGGCGGGCCCGGATGGTGTGCCCGCCGTCGGTCTCGGCGGGGGAGCGGCGCCCCTGGGCGCCCTTCCCGGTGCCGGGCACCTTGAACAGCCTGGTCCGGTACGGCTCCCCGGCGGAGGCCACCGGCGCGTTCGAACTCCCGCCCTGGGAGGGCACGTTCGGCTCGGCCTCGGGAGCCTCCGAGGGGGCCTCCGGGGCGGCGCTGCCGTCCGGCGCGTCCCCCTGCGGCTCGGGAGCGCCGCCGCCACCGTCCGGGCCGCCACCGCTGTCGTCCGGCCCGTCGCCCTCCGGCGGCTCGGGCTCGTCGCGGTGCTCGTCCAGGGTGCGGTCCAGCTGCTCCTCGTCCAGGCCCGGCGCGTCGAAGGGGTTGCGGCGGCGCCGGTGCGGCAGGGCCAGCTGGGCGGCCTTGCGGACGTCCTCCTCCAGCACCTCCGTCCGGCCCTCCCAGGCGGCCAGTGCGACGGCCGTGCGGGCCATCACGATGTCCGCCCGCAGGCCGTCCACCTCGAACGCGGCGCAGACGGCGGTGATCTGACGCAGCGCCAGGTCGGTCAGCTCCACCTGCGGGAGCAACTCCCGCGCGGTGGTGATCCGTTCGGCCAGCGCCGTCTCCTCGGCGTCGAACCGCGCCGCGAAGCCCGCGGGGTCGGCGTCGTAGGCCAGCCGCCGCCGGACCACCTCGGCCCGCTCCTCCGGGTCCCGGGTGGCCGCGATCTCCACCGTGAGGCCGAAGCGGTCGAGCAGCTGCGGACGCAGCTCGCCCTCCTCCGGGTTCATCGTGCCGACCAGCAGGAAGCGGGCCGCGTGCCGCACCGAGACGCCCTCGCGCTCCACGTAGGAGCGGCCCATCGCGGCGGCGTCCAGCAGCAGGTCCACCACGTGGTCCTGGAGCAGGTTCACCTCGTCGATGTAGAGCACGCCCCGGTGCGCCCTGGCCAGCAGGCCGGGCTCGTACGCCTTCACGCCCTCGGCCAGTGCCCGCTCCAGGTCCAGCGAGCCGACGATCCGGTCCTCGGAGACGCCGACGGGCAACTCGACCAGGTACGCGGGCCGTTCGTCACCCGCCACCTCGGCGTGCGGGCCGTCCGGGCACTGCGGGTCCGGGCTCGCCGGGTCGCAGGCGAAGCGGCAGCCGGGCACGGCGGCGATCGAGGGCAGCAGCCCGGCCAGCGCGCGCACCATGGTCGACTTGGCGGTGCCCTTCTCGCCGCGCACCAGCACCCCGCCGACGGCGGGGGAGACGGCGTTCAGCAGCAGCCCGAGCCGCAGGTCGGGCATCCCGACGATCGCGGTGAAGGGGTAACGCACGTCGGTCATCGCTCGGTCTCCACGGTGTGCGGCGCCCCCGGCGGGACGAAGGGCAGGCCGGCGGGTGCGCCGGATTCGATCATTCTCCACAGGGCGTCGGTGTCGGCGTGCTCCTCAATCAGGTCACCGAGCCGGTCCAGCCGCTCCTCGCGGGCCGCCGCGAAGGAGGTGTCCGGCGCGGGCACGAACGCCCGTCCGGCCAACTTCGCGACCATCCGCAGCAGTTCGCGCCGGAAGCCGTCGTTCTCCAGCGCCCCGTGCCAGGTGGTGCCGTACACCGGGCCGACCCGGCAGCCGTCCAGGAAGGCCTCGGCGCTCTCCTCGACCGTCACCACGCCGTGGTGGATCTCGTACCCCTCCACCCGCTCGCCGAAGGCCTCGCCGACCGGCCGGGCCAGCACCTTCTCCCGGCCGAACACCACCCGGGTCGGCAGCAGCCCGAGACCGTCCACCCGCCCGGCCCTGGACTCCACCTCGTCCTCGATCTCCCGGCCGAGCATCTGGTACCCGCCGCAGACCCCGAGCACCGGCAGCCCCGCCGCCACCCGCTCCCGCAGCACCGGCTCCAGGCCGCGCTCGCGCAGCCAGGCCAGGTCCGCCACGGTGGCCCGGGTGCCGGGCAGCACCACCAGGTCCGCGTCGGCCAGCTCCTCGGCCCTGGTCGCCCAGCGCACCAGCACGCCCGGCTCCTGGGCCAGCGCGTCCAGGTCGGTGAAGTTGGACAGCCGGGGGAAGCGCACCACGGCCACCCGCAGCACGTCCTTGCCGACCGGCCCGCGCACCGCGCCCCGGTCCACCACCGTGGTCAGGTCCAGCGAGTCCTCGGCGTCCAGCCACAGGCCCGGCAGCATCGGCAGGGTGCCGAGCACCGGACGGCCCGTCAGCTCGTGCAGCATCCTCAGCCCGGGCTCCAGCAGCCGCGCGTCGCCCCGGAACTTGTTCACGAACCAGCCCGCCACCAGCGCCTGGTCCTCGGCCGAGAGCAGCGCCAGCGTCCCGTACATCGCGGCGAACACCCCGCCCCGGTCGATGTCGCCGACCACCACCACGGGCAGCTTCGCCGCGGTGGCCAGCCCCATGTTGGCGATGTCCCGGTCCCGCAGGTTGATCTCGGCCGGCGAACCGGCGCCCTCGCAGACCACCACCTCGAACCGGCTGCGCAGGTCCGCCAGGCACTCCAGCGAGCGCTCCAGCAGGTACGGCTTGCGCTCCCGGTAGTCCAGCGCGCCGACCTCGGCCACCGGCTTGCCCAGCAGCACCACCTGGCTGCGCGCATCCGCCCCGGGCTTGAGCAGCACCGGGTTCATCGCCGCCTCCGGCTCCACCCGGGCCGCCTGCGCCTGCATCGCCTGGGCCCGGCCGATCTCGGCGCCGTCGGCGGTGACGAAGGAGTTCAGCGACATGTTCTGCGCCTTGAACGGGGCGACCCGCACCCCCTGCCGGGCCAGCCAGCGGCAGATGCCCGCCGTCACGACGCTCTTCCCGGCGTCCGAGGTGGTCCCGGCGACCAGCAGCGCGTTGCTCACGTTGTCCTCCTCTTCCGGCCCGCACCGGAGATGACGGCCCGTCCGACCAGTGCGACGCCCAGCGCCAGCACGCCCACCCGGCGCGACAGGGCGCAGGCCCGCTCGATGTCCCGCACGCCCACGGGGCGCAGCTCCGCCCCGAGCACCGGCCGGTGCTCCACGCGCTCCCCGTACTGCAGCGTGCCCCCGAGGCGCACCCCCAGGGCCCCCGCGAAGGCCGACTCCGCCTGCCCGGCGTTCGGGCTCGGGTGTGACGAACCGTCACGCCGCCACACCCGCCAGGCCGTCCCCGGCTCCGGCGCGGCCGCCACCGTCAGCAGCGCGGTCAGCCGCGCCCCCGGCCAGCCCGCCACGTCGTCCAGCCGCGCCGAGGCCCAGCCGAACCGCAGGTACCGCGCCGAGCGGTGGCCCACCATGGCGTCCAAGGTGTTGACGGCCCGGAAGGCCAGCAGCCCGGGCGTCCCGGCCAGCGCCCCCCAGGTGAGCGCGTTCACCACGGCGTCGGCGGTGTTCTCGGCCACCGACTCCACCACCGCGCGGGCGATCTGCTGCCCGTCCAGGCCGCTCGGATCCCGCCCGCACAGGTGCGGCAGCCGCTCCCGGGCCGCCGTCAGGTCCCCGGCCTCCAGCGAGGCCCCGATGGTCCGGGCCTCCTTGGTCAGTGAGCTGCCGCCCAGCACCGTGAAGGTCGCGGCGGCGGCCAGCGCGGCACTCGCCACCGGGCTGCGGCGCGCGGCCCGCCCGGCCAGCGCAGCCCCCGCGGCGACGGCCCCGACGCAGACGGCGGTGTACGCGGCACCCACGGCGCGGTCGTCGCGCCAGATCCGGCGCTCCAGCCGCGTCGCGGCCGTACCGAACAGCGCCACCGGATGGCCGCGCCGGGGATCGCCGAAGCGGGCGTCCGCCAGGTAGCCGGCGGCGGCGCCCAGCAGAAAGGGGGTCAGACGGCGCACGGTGCGGGCGAGTCGGCGTGGCTCCGGGCAGGCGGCATCAGTGCGTGTCCTCACTCAGGGTCCGCGCCCTGGATCGACGTAGCGGGGGCGAGAGTCTCCTGGCTTCCGGGTCGGACACACCCTCGGGCCTTCCAACAGCCGCCTGGGCGGGCCGTCGTGACCATGGTTCGAGCGTGCTCCCCGGTGACAGTGGCGGGACCGCGCCGGATTCGCACCGGCTTCCTCTCCTTGCCTCCGATTGGCTGAAAGATCCCACCACGCCCCTCGACCGGGCGTCAACAACGGTGGCGGAGGGGTTGGTCACACGGTTGTCCGCCCCGCCGTGCGGCGCGCCTGCGGCGGCGGCAGGCTGGCCGTGGCACGGCACCGTCGCCGTACCGGACCCGGAAGAAACAAGAGGGACGGCGATGACCGATCTCGGCAAACTCCTCAGCGGCCTGCTCGGCGGCAGCGGCGGTGGGAACGCCAGCGCGGGGAACCTGCTCTCCATCCTGCTCGGCTCGCTGGCCGCGAACGGCGCCGGGCGGGGCAACGGGCTCGGCGCCCTGCTCCAGCAGCTGACGGAGGGCGGTCTCGGCTCCCAGGCCCGATCCTGGGTCGGCACCGGCGACAACCACCCCGTCACCGGCCCCGAACTCGCCGCCGCCCTCCCGCCCGGCGAACTCGAGATGCTCGCCCGCAACGCCGGCATCACCCCCGACCAGGCCGCCGACACCCTCGCCACCCACCTCCCGTCGACGGTCGACCGCCTCACCCCCAACGGCGAACTCCCCACCCCGGCCACCATCGAGGAGCTCTTCGGCAAGATGTAGCGACCAGCGCGCGGGGGACGTAGGTGGTCACCCCGGGGGCGCGAGACTCTGCTGATCTGCGGCTCCGCCGCGCGGGCGCGCGGGGGAACGGCAGCAGGTGCAACTGGCTGACGGCGGTTCAGTTGCCGGTGGGCCGCCTTCCGACCCGCGCAGTTCCCCGCGCCCCTGCGGGGCGCTCCTCGCCGTCGTTATCTCCGAGCGGCCCTGGGTGATCACCCGTCAGTAGTGGTAGGAAACTCCAGCGCCGCGCCCCGGGCCGGGAATCCGGTTCGTGCGTTCAGCGGGTGCAGGCGGCAGCCGGGCCGCACCTACGGTCTGGGCATGCGCCGCAGACCGCCCACCCCCACGCCGGTCCCGTTCTCACCCGCCGCCGCGAGGGCCCACCGGGTGGGCCTCGGGCTGACGCCCGATCAGGTCGCGGCCGGCATGGCCGCGCACGGGGTGCGGCTGCTGCCCACCCACGTGATCGGCTGGGAGACCGGGGAGTACCGCCCGGACGAGACCGAGTTCATCGCCCTGGCCCGCGCCCTCTGGTGCCCGCCGGCGCAGCTGATGGGCACCGCCCCGTCGAGCCTGCGCGACTTCCGGGTGGCCCGGGAGCTCACCCAGGAGCAGGCCGCCCGCCGGATCGGCGTGGCCCTGCGCGTCTACGAACAGGCCGAGCTGACCGGCAGCTGGCCCGGAGACCCGGAGCAGTCCTGGGAACTCGCCCAGGTCCTCGGCCTCACCCTCCGGGCCTTCGCCTGGGTGACCAACCGTCAGGACGCCCTGGAGAAGTGCCTGCGGCAGTGCGTGGACGGCCGCTGGCAGAGCCAGGTGAAGCCGGTCGCCAAGCTGCTGCCGGTGCCCCGCTCCGTCCTGGAGAGCGTCCTCGCCGACCTCCAGCAGGACCACGTCGTGCCGATGCACTGGGGCGCCGCGCCCGCCCCCGTCGCCGAGCAGCAGCCCGACGTGCCGCCGCTCCAGCGCTTCTGGGAACTGCTCGCGGCCCGGCCCACCGACATTCCCGTCTGACGCACCGTCCGCTGCCGTTCCCGTACGGCGGCACTCCGGTGGCACCCCGCTCCCGCCCCCGGTCGAATGGACCGCAACGTCCGAGACCCGCCCTCACACCCGGGAGCGCCCATGCGTTGGGGAACCGCGGCCATGGTGGCCGCCGCCGTCGTCGGAGCCGGTGGCGCGGCCGTCCTGCTGATCGGCCGCCGGGCCTCCCAGAACGTGGTGCGGCCCGGACGGCCCGAGCCCGGCAGCGCCCCCGAACTGCGGGTGCACGACCTGGCCCCGGGCGCGGTGGTGCTCACCCGCAGCTCCGCCACCGCCCTGCCGGGCCGGTACGCGCTGGAGTGGCCGAACGGCGGGCACGCCGTGGTAGGCGAGGTGCTGGCCACCGGGCCGCAGACCGTCACCCGCCGCCTGGAGCTGGTCGACGGGGGCTCCCTCGACCCGGGCACCAAGGTCGAGTTCACCCCGCGGGTGCTCACCGGCGACCCGCGCACCGCGCTCGGCATCGACCACACCGACACCATCGCCGCCGGCGAGCACGGCGACCTCCCCGCCTGGTACACCCCCGGCAAGCGCGGCACCTGGGTCCTGCTGGTGCACGGCCCCGGCGCCGACCGCACCCAGGCCCTCCCGGTCATCCCGACCCTGCGCGCCCTGGAGCTCCCCACCCTCACCGTCACCTACCGCGGCGACCAGGGCGCCCCCGACTCACCGGACGGCCTCACCCACTTCGGCGAGACCGAGTGGGAGGACGTCGAGGCGGCGATCCGGCTGGCCCTGGAGAGCGGTGCGGGGAAGGTGATCCTCTACGGCTGGTCCACCGGCGCCACCATGGCGCTCCAGACCGCCGCCCGCTCGGCCTTCCGGGAGTCGATCGCCGGGCTGGTGCTGGACTCGCCGGTGCTCGACTGGTCCCGGACGGTCCGCCGCGAACGCGCCCGGGCCGGCGTCCCGGCCGCCGTCGCCGAACTCGGCGCCCTCGCGGCCGAGGGCCGGGCCGGCGTCGACCTGGCCGGCTTCGCCCGCCTCGCCTCCGGCACCGACCTGCACGTCCCCACCCTCCTGCTGCACAGCCCGGACGACTCCATCGCCCCCTGGTCCGCCGCCGCCCGCCTGGCCGACCTCCGCGGCGACCTGGTCAGCCTCCACCCCGTCCCCCACGCCGAACACGCCGCCCTCTGGAACGCCGCCCCCACCCCCTACACCGAATCCCTCCGCCGCTGGCTCACGCCCCTCCTCTGACGGAAGTGGTTACACCAGGGGCGCGGGGAACTGCGCGCAGGGGGACGGCAGCACCTGCAACTGGCTGACGGCGGATCAGGTGCAGGTGAGCCGCCTTCCGTCCTCGCGCAGTTCCCCGCGCCCCCGGAGTGACCACCGCCGCCGGCCAGGCCGGTTCTGCCGCCCGTCGCGTGCCCACGCGGCGGAGCCGCACATCAGCAGAGCCTCGCGCCCCCGGGGCATCCCATGGCCGCTCCAGTGCCTTGTGTGACCGAAGAAATGACCTTCTCGGTCGGGTTTGCACCGCTCGCGCGAAAAGCCGATGTGACAGGAGGCCCGTACACGGGGAAGACTGCACGGCGTGACGTCTCGGAATCCGCGCGACCGTGATGCCCCGCTCCCGCCGAAGACCGGTACCGGTGCGACGGTGACCCGTCTCCCCGGTTCGGCCCGTCGGCCCGACACAGTGCAGCCGGGCGCCCCGCGCCGCCGCACGCCCGCACCCAAGCCCGGCCGGGGCCGGGTGCCGGTTCCCGATGGCCTCCCGGCCCCCTCCGAGCTGGCCCCGCTGGCCCGGCGGATGCTCGCCGACGCGGTCCGGATCGCCCGCTGGGCGGGTGAGCTGGAGCACGTGGACAAGCGTGGGGAGCTCCTCCCCGAGGACGCCCGCGCCGCCGGGAAGGCCCTGGCGATGACCGTGGGGGCCGCTGCCCGCGCCTGGGGCCAGGCACTGCTGGTCGGCCTGGTGGAGGCCCGCGAGGGCGGTGCCGCACCCGGCTGGCGGCTGCACGCCTGGGAGCACGACGACGAGGCCGTGATCCGCGGCTGGTCGGCGCTGTTCGACGCCTGGACGCTGGTCGCCCCGATGCCGCCCGCCGCGATGCGCGGCGTCTTCGCGGTGCTGGCGGGCCAGGCGGTGGACCAGGCCCCGCAGCTGCTGTCCTTCCTGCACCTGGTGGACGGCCCGGTTCCCGACAGCGAGCTGCTGGAGCTGCTCCGCCGGGGCCTGGACGAGCGCCGGGTGGCGGCGGGCACCAGCCCGCTCTCGCCCGTCCCGCACGCCGCCTCCGCCGTCTCGGCGGTCCGCGGCACCTGCCGCGAGCCGCAGATCGACACCCCGCACGCCCCGGCCGAGGTGGCCGCGGTGCTGGACTGGATGCTGGACGGCCTGGCGGCCGTCGGCGCCCTCACCCGGCACGACGAGGCGGCCGAGCTCTCCCCGTTGGGCCACTGGGCGGTGCGGGCCAAGCTGGAGGAGATCTGCACCGTCGCGCAGACCGCCGCCGGGCACATCGAGCAGAGCGCCCTGGAGCTGCTGGACGCCTGCGCCAACTACTCGCCGGGCCCGGCCCGCGCCGAGTACCGGGCCTGGGTCGCGGCCCGGCCGGTGGACCGCGCGGTGGCCGAGCTGCTGGACGCCGCCCGGGGTGAGGACGCGCTGCTGCGCGGTCTGGCCTTCGAGGCGCTCCGGGTGGCAGGCGGCACCGCCGAGCAGGCGGTCCGGGCGGCCGTGGACGAGCCCGTGCTGCGCCCGTACGCGCTGCTCTGGCTGGCCGAGCAGTCGGACGAGGCCGGAGTGCTGCCCTCGGACGTGCTGACGGCGGAGGACGCCGCCTGGCTCTGGGTGGACACCGCCGCGGCGGTGCTGGACCACGGGGAGACCAGCCTGCTGGTCGGTCACGTGGAGGGCGCCTCGGCCGGCGAGCCGGTCCGGCTGTTCCACCGGGCCCGGCAGTCCGGCCACCCCAGGGCGGCCTCGGTGCTGACCGCTGTCGCCTCGGTCCACCCGGATCCGGTGGTGGCCCGGGCGGCCCGCCGCAGCGCCTTCAGCGTGCACAACGGCGGGGCGTAGCCCGCACGACCTGACGGAGAAGGCCCCGAACCGGGATCCGGTTCGGGGCCTTCTCTTCGTGCGTGGGGCGGCGTCAGCAGCCGCTGCGCGACTCCGCGCGGCGGGCCCGGACGTCGCCGACCTTCTGGCCGACCTTGCGGCGGATGACCAGCAGCGGGGCCATCGCGGCCAGCGTGATCTGGGCGACCGCACCGACGTGCATCAGGGTGTTGCCACCGGGCAGGCCGGCCGCCCAGGCGGCGAGGCAGCCGATGGAGACCACGATCCAGCACAGGGTGGCGGTGGCCAGCATGCCCTGCGGCTTCGGGTACTCGATCCGACTGACCATCAGGTAGGCCACGCCGAAGATCATCAGCAGGCCCGGGACGAACGGCGGGTCGAGCAGCACGATGGCGATCACCGTCATGGCGCCCATCGGGCAGGGCATGCCCTGGAAGATCCCGGGTGCCATCTTGACCGCCGAGAAGCGGGCCAGCCGGAGCACCACCGCGAGCAGCACGGTGAGCGCGATCAGCGCCGAGAAGCGCTGGTCCGAGCCCGGGCTGACGATGCCCCAGACCGCGACGAAGTACGCGGGGGCGATGCCGAAGCTGATCAGGTCGGCCAGGTTGTCGAGCTCCGCGCCCAGCGCCGAGGAGCGCAGCTTGCGGGCCACCAGGCCGTCGAACAGGTCGCACATCGAGCCGATCAGCAGCAGCGTCACCGCGGTGGCGGCGCTGTGCTTGTCGGGCCCGGCCGCCGAGGCGCCGGTGATGTGCGGCATCAGGACCCCGGTGGTGATCGAGTAGATCGCCAGGAAGCCGCAGACGGCGTTCCCCAGGGTCAGGAAGTCGGCGGTCGACAGGTGCTGGGGCGAACGGGGAGCGCGCAGCTCCCGGTCGCGGGCCCAGCGGCGACGGCGCAGCGCCGTCTCCTCGTCGTCCAGCCCGACCAGGGTCTCAGGATCAGTCACGGTCAAGGCGCGTCACCCCGGCAGTGGTCTTCTGGCCGACCTCGACGCCGACCTCGACGCCGGCCGGCAGGTAGGTGTCGACGCGGGAGCCGAAGCGGATCAGACCGATCCGCTCGCCCTGCTCGACCTTGGTTCCGGCGTCCACGTACGGCACGATGCGACGGGCCACGGCCCCCGCGATCTGCACCATCTCGATGTCGCCGAGCTCGGTGTCGAAGTGCCAGACGACACGCTCGTTGTTGTCGCTGTCCTTGTTGAACGCCGGGACGAAGTTCCCGGGCACGTGCTCGACGGACGTCACGGTGCCGGGCAGCGGCGCGCGGTTGACGTGCACGTTGAGCGGGCTCATGAAGATGGCCACGCGGGTGCGGCCGTCCGGCCACGCGTCGATGGACTGGACCACGCCGTCGGCCGGGGAGATGACCCGGCCCTGCCCGATCTCCCGCTCGGGGTCACGGAAGAACCACAGCATGCCCGCGCTGAGCGCGCAGGCCGGTACGGCCGCCACGGCCCACTTGCCGCTCCGCCGGGTGAGGGCGGTGGTGATCGCGGCCGTTGCCAGGGTGGGCACGAACCAGGGGGTGGCTCCTCGCGCGATGGTGACGCGCGGGCGTCGACCGTTCGCCGGGGCGAGGGCATCGCCAGCCGGAGCGGAGGAGTGAGGGGACGGGCTGATGGGCATCGAATACCTTAGTCGCGGGCCCCGGCCGGCAGAGCTTGGCACCTGGACGGGGGCCACCGCGGGGATCGAGTGATAAAGGGACGGCATGCTGTCCCGGTGGATGGTATCGGGACCAGGCGGTAGGTGGGCAAGCCGCCTGCTGAGCTGGGTGTCCGGTGCGGTGCCGATCTGTGCCTGCTATGTGTACGACCGTAACGCGGCGGACTGCGGTTCCCCAAGGGTCCGAGCTCGCCTCGTGACCCACGTCTCAATACGAACACGGCTGACGGGTCGTCAATCAAGAGCGTACGGAAGCAGCCGTAGGGCGCATACCCCGGGGGTACACGCCCTACGACCTCACCGGGCTCCGGCCCGCACGCCGGGCCAGGTCGGACGGTGGTCTCAGTCCGCGATGCGGTACTCCTCGAGCAGGCGGCGTCCCACGATCATCTTCTGGATCTCCGCCGTACCTTCACCGATCAGCAGCATCGGGGCCTCCCGGTAGAGGCGCTCGATCTCGTACTCCTTGGAGAAGCCGTAGCCGCCGTGGATGCGGAAGGCGTCCTCGACGACCTCCTTGCAGTACTCGGAGGCCAGGTACTTGGCCATGCCGGCCTCCAGGTCGTTCCGCTCGCCGCTGTCCTTCTTGCGGGCGGCCATCACCATCATCTGGTGCGCGGCCTCGACCTTGGTGGCCATCTCGGCGAGCTTGAACTGGATCGCCTGGTGCTCGGCGATCTTCTTGCCGAAGGTGGAGCGCTGCTGGGCGTAGGAGATGCCCAGCTCGAAGGCGCGGCGGGCCACGCCGCAGCCGCGGGCGGCCACGTTGACCCGGCCGACCTCGACGCCGTCCATCATCTGGTAGAAGCCCTTGCCCGGGACGCCGCCCAGGATCCGGTCGGCCGGGATGCGGACGTCCTGGAGCACCAGCTCGGTGGTGTCGACGCCCTTGTAGCCCATCTTCTCGATCTTGCCGGGCACGGTGAGGCCCGGGACCTTCGGGTTCGGGCCGAAGCCCGGCTCCTTCTCGATCAGGAAGGTGGTCATGTTCTTGTACGGGGTGGAGCCGCCCTCGTCGGTCTTGCACAGGACCGCGACCAGGGTGGAGGTGCCGCCGTTGGTCAGCCACATCTTCTGGCCGTTGAGGACGTAGAAGTCCCCGTCCTTGACGCCCTTGGTGGAGATGGCCGCCACGTCGGAGCCCAGGCCCGGCTCGGACATCGAGAAGGCGCCGCGGATCTCGCCGGCGGCCATCCGGGGCAGGAAGTACTCCTTCTGCTCCTGGGTGCCGTGGGCGTTGATCATGTGGGCCACGATGAAGTGGGTGTTGACGATGCCGGAGACGGACATCCAGCCGCGGGCGATCTCCTCGACCACCAGGGCGTAGGTCAGCAGGGACTCGCCCAGGCCGCCGAACTCCTCGGGGATGGTCAGGCCGAACAGGCCGAGCTGCTTCATCCCCTCGACGATCGCGGTCGGGTACTCGTCCTTGTGCTCCAGCTCGGTCGCGACCGGGATGATCTCCTTGTCGACGAAGTCCCGCACGGTGGCGAGGATGTCCCGCTGGATCTCGGTCAGGCCGTCGGTCTGTGCGAGGCGTCCCATCGTGCGGCTCCAGGAAAGGTCTGAGGGTGGTGGGGAGTTGTGGGGCCCCGCAGGCGTGACTCTGCGGGGCCCCGTGACCGGGAGAGGGGCCGATGACGGCGGCTCCTCGGCCGGGGTCTAGGAGAGGGGCTCGGGGCGGCCGGGCTGGTCGCCGCCGCGCTCCTTCAGGTACTGCTCGGTCGGCACCATCACCTTGCGGCGGAAGATGCAGACGACCGTGCCGTCCTGCTTGTAGCCCTTGGTCTCGACGTACACGATGCCCCGGTCCGGCTTGGAGGTCATGTTCTTGTCGAGCACCACGGTCTCGCCGTAGAGGGTGTCGCCGTGGAAGGTCGGCGCGATGTGCCGCAGCGACTCGATCTCCAGGTTGGCGAGCGCCTTGCCGGAGACGTCCTCGACGCTCATGCCGAGCAGCAGCGAGTAGATGTAGTTGCCGACCACGACGTTCCGGCCCTGCACGGTGGTGGTCGCGTAGTTGGCGTCCATGTGCAGCGGGTGGTGGTTCATCGTCAGCAGGCAGAACAGGTGGTCGTCGTACTCGGTGACGGTCTTCCCGGGCCAGTGCTTGTAGACCGCGCCGACCTCGAACTCCTCGTAGGTGCGTCCGAACTGCACGTCAGGCCTCCGCCTTCTTGTCAGAGACGGGCTGTTCGAACTTGGAGGTGCGCTGCATGCCGGCCGCGCGGCCCTTGCCGGCGATGACCAGGGCCATCTTGCGGCTGGCCTCGTCGATCATCTCGTCGCCGAGCATCGCCGAGCCCTTGGCGCCGCCGGCCTCGGAGGTGCACCAGTCGTAGGCGTCGAGGATCAGCTCGGCGTGGTCGTAGTCCTCCTGCGAGGGCGAGAAGATCTCGTTGGCGGCGCCGACCTGGTCCGGGTGCAGCACCCACTTGCCGTCGAAGCCGAGGGCGGCGGCGCGGCTCGCCACCTCGCGGTAGCCCTCGGGGTTGCGGATCTGCAGGAAGGGGCCGTCGATCGCCTGGAGGTCGTGCATCCGGGCGGCCATCAGGATCCGCATCAGGATGTAGTGGTAGGCGTCGGCCGGGTAGCCGGGCGGCTGCATGCCGACCACCAGGGACTTCATGTTGATCGAGGCCATGAAGTCGGCCGGGCCGAAGATGATGGTCTCCAGCCGGGGCGAGGCGGCGGCGATCTCGTCGACGTTGACCAGGCCCTTGGCGTTCTCGATCTGCGCCTCGATGCCGATCTTGCCGACCTCGAAGCCCATGGTCTTCTCGATCTGGGTGAGCAGCAGGTCGAGCGCCTTCACCTGGGTGGCGTCCTGCACCTTGGGGAGCATGATGCAGTCGAGGTTCGGGCCGGCGCCCTCGACCACGGTGATGACGTCCCGGTAGGTCCAGTGCGTGGTCCAGTCGTTGACCCGGACGACCTTGGTCTTGTTGCCCCAGTCGCCGTTGTTCAGCGCGTCCACGATGTGGTGGCGGGCGCTCTCCTTGACCAGCGGGGCGCAGGCGTCCTCCAGGTCGAGGAAGACCTGGTCGGCCGGCAGGCCCTGGGCCTTCTCCAGGAAGCGCGGGTTGCTGCCGGGCACGGCCAGGCAGGAGCGGCGCGGGCGGAGACGGTTGACGTTCGTCATGAGGGTGGGTCAGTCCTTCCGGTTCAGCCGGTCGCGGCGGTCGAGGTCGCGGCCCAGGGCTGGAGCCTGTTGGCCAGCCGGATCTCGTCGACGATCCGGCCGATGATGGTGGTGATGCCGAAGTCCTTCGGGGTGAAGACGGCGGCGACGCCGGCGGCCTTGAGGACCTCCGCGTCCGCTGCCGGGATGATGCCACCGACGATCACGGGGACATCCTCCACCCCGGCCCGCCGCAGGCGGGAGAGGACGTCGGGTACCAGCTCCGGGTGGGCGCCGGAGAGGATCGACAGGCCGACGCAGTGCACGTCCTCCGCGACCGCCGCCGAGACGATCTGCTCCGGCGTCAGGCGGATGCCCTGGTAGACCACCTCGAAGCCCGCGTCGCGGGCCCGGACGGCGATCTGCTCGGCGCCGTTGGAGTGCCCGTCCAGGCCGGGCTTGCCGACCAGCAGGCGGAGCTTGCCGGTACCCAGCTCGGCCGCGGTGGCGGTGACCGCCTCGCGGACGGCGGCCAGCTCGCCGCCGGGCTCGGCCGGCACGGCGACGGGCGCGCCGCCGACCCCGGTGGGGGCGCGGTACTCGCCGAAGACCTCGCGCAGGGCGAAGGCCCACTCGCCGGTGGTGACCCCGGCGCGGGCGCAGGCCAGCGTGGCGGGCATCAGGTTGGCCGTGGTCCCGGCGACGGTCTTGAGCTCGGCCAGGGCGGCCTGGGCGGCCGCCTCGTCCCGCTCCCGGTGCCAGGTCTGAAGGGCCGTCAGGACGGACTGCTCGGAGGCCGGGTCGACCACCATGATGGCGGTGTCCAGGTCGGCCGTGAGCGGGCTCTCCTCGGTGGTCTCGTAGCAGTTGACCCCGACGATCTTGTCCTCGCCGGACTCGATCCGGGCCCGCCGGGCGGCGTGCGAGGAGACCAGGTTGGACTTCAGGTAGCCGGACTCGACGGCCGGGATCACCCCGCCCATCCCCAGCACCTTGGCGATCTCCGCCTCGGCGCCGGCCAGCAGCTCGGCGGTCTTGGCCTCGATCACCTCGGAGCCGTTGAAGATGTCGCCGTACTCCAGCAGGTCGGACTCGAAGGCCAGCACCTGCTGGATGCGCAGCGACCACTGCTGGTCCCAGGGCCGGGGCAGGCCCAACGCCTCGTTCCAGGCCGGGAGTTGGACGGCCCGGGCGCGGGCGTCCTTGGAGAGCGTGACGGCCAGCATCTCCAGCACGATCCGCTGGACGTTGTTCTCCGGCTGGGCCTCGGTCAGGCCGAGCGAGTTGACCTGCACGCCGTAGCGGAACCGGCGCTGCTTGGCGTCCTCGATGCCGTAGCGCTCGCGGGTGACCTTCTCCCAGAGCCGGGAGAAGGCCCGCATCTTGCACATCTCCTCGACGAAGCGGACGCCCGCGTTGACGAAGAAGGAGATCCGGGCGACCACCTCGCCCATCCGCTCGGCCGGCACCTGGCCGGAGTCGCGGACGGCGTCCAGCACCTCGATCGCCGTGCACATCGCGTACGCGATCTCCTGGACCGGGGTGGCCCCGGCCTCCTGGAGGTGGTAGCTGCAGATGTTGATCGGGTTCCACTTGGGGATGTTGCCGACCGTGTAGGCGATCATGTCGGTGATCAGCCGGACCGAGGGGCCGGGCGGGAAGACGTGCGTCCCGCGCGACAGGTACTCCTTGACGATGTCGTTCTGGGTGGTGCCGGTGAGCTTGGCGATGTCCGCGCCCTGCTCCTCGGCGACCACCTGGTAGAGCGCCAGCAGCCACATGGCGGTGGCGTTGATCGTCATCGAGGTGTTGGTCTGCTCCAGCGGGATGCCGTCGAACAGCGTCCGCATGTCGCCGACGTGGCCGACCGGCACCCCGACCCGGCCGACCTCGCCGCGGGCCAGCACGTGGTCCGAGTCGTAGCCGGTCTGGGTCGGCAGGTCGAAGGCGACCGAGAGGCCGGTCTGACCCTTCGCCAGGTTCTTCCGGTAGAGCGCGTTGGAGTCACTCGCGGTGGAGTGGCCCGCGTACGTGCGCATCAGCCAGGGACGGTCCCGGTCGGCGCCCATCAGATGTTCCGGAAGCGGTTGATGGCGGGGAGGTGCTGCTCGCGGAGCTCCTGGTTGCGGACGCCCAGGCCCTCCTGCGGGGCCAGGCAGAGCACGCCGACCTTGCCCTGGTGCTTGTTGTGGTGCACGTCGAGGGCGGCCTGGCCGGTCTCCTCCAGGGTGTAGACCTTGGAGAGGGTCGGGTGGATCTTGCCCTTGGCGACCAGGCGGTTGGCCTCGAAGGCCTCGCGGTAGTTGGCGAAGTGCGAGCCGACGATGCGCTTGAGCGACATCCACAGGTAGCGGTTGTCGTACTGGTGCATGAAGCCGGAGGTGGAGGCGCAGGTGACGATGGTGCCGCCCTTGCGGGTGACGTAGACCGAGGCGCCGAAGGTCTCGCGGCCCGGGTGCTCGAAGACGATGTCCACGTCCTCGCCGCCGGTGAACTCGCGGATCTTGGAGCCCAGGCGCTTCCACTCGCGCGGGTCCTGGTTGTTCTCGTCCTTCCAGAACTTGTAGCCCTCGGCGGACCGGTCGATGATCGCCTCGGCGCCCATGGTCCGGCAGATCTCCGCCTTGGCCTCGCTGGAGACCACGCAGATCGGGGTGGCGCCGCCGGCCAGCGCGTACTGGGTGGCGTACGAGCCGAGGCCGCCGCTGGCGCCCCAGATCAGGACGTTGTCGCCCTGCTTCATGCCCGCGCCGTTCTGCGAGACCAGCTGGCGGTAGGCGGTGGAGTTGACCAGGCCCGGGGAGGCGGCCTCCTCCCAGGTGAGGTGCTTGGGCTTGGGCAGCAGCTGGTTGGTCTTGACCAGGGCGATCTGGGCCAGGCCGCCGAAGTTGGTCTCGAAGCCCCAGATGCGCTGCTCCGGGTCCATCATCGTGTCGTTGTGGCCGTCCGGGGACTCCAGCTCGACCGAGAGGCAGTGCGCGACGACCTCGTCGCCCGGCTTCCAGGCGTTGACGCCGGCGCCGGTGCGCAGGACCACGCCCGCGAGGTCGGAGCCGAGCACGTGGTACGGCAGGTCGTGACGCTTCGTCAGCGGCGAGAGGCGGCCGTAGCGCTCCAGGAAGCCGAAGGTGGAGACCGGCTCGAAGATCGAGGACCAGACGGTGTTGTAGTTCACCGAGCTGGCCATCACGGCGACCAGGGCCTCGCCCGGGCCGAGCTCGGGCAGCGGCACCTCGTCGAGGTGCAGGGACTTGCGGGGGTCCTTGTCGCGGCTCGCCTGGCCGGCGAACATCTGCTCCTCGTCCTTGTGGAGCGTGACCGCCCGGTAGGACTCCGGCAGCTTGAGCCCGGCGAAGTCCGCCGAGGTGCTGTCGGGGTTGAGGATCGCGTCGAGGATTTCCTTCATGGCTGCCTCCGAAGGCGTACCTGTGTGAGGGCGCACAGGGCGTCTGGGGGAGCCGGGAGCGGACACCGGCTTCGCTTGTCGGTCTGGGTGGGAACTGCTGGAAAGTCTGCGGGCTGCGACGGCTGGTGGTGTCGCACCTGACACGGCGCGCCGAGGTGGGGAGCCGCGGCGCCGCGCTGGTGAGCAACAAGGTAGTGGCACCCTGTGCCACTCGTAAAGACACCGCGTGCCAGGAATTCGAGTGAACCAGCACACGCTCCGCGGCGCCCGCCGGGGGCGTGCGAAAGGCCCGCCCCGAGGAGTCGGGACGGGCCTTCGAAACTGCTCTGACCTGCGGGGATGTCAGCCGGTGGGCGCGCTGAGGGCGGCCTTGATCCGGTCCACGACCTGCTCCAGCGGGGCGTCGGTGCGGGTGACTGTGATGAGCACCTCACCTCCTGAGCCGCCCGGGACGGCACCGAGTGCATCGGCCGTCATGACCTCGAAGGCCGGGGACGGTGTCACATTGGCACCGGGTGCCACACCGGTTCCGCGCCGCCTCATGCCGTTCGGCGCGGTGGCCCAGAAGGTGCCGCGGATGACGTCGAAGGAGTGGTCCAGCTGGGCCTCCACGTCGCCCGAGCCGCCGGCCCGCAGCCAGCGCCGCAGCACGTGGTTGTGGGCCGCGACCACGGCCGCCGCCGAGACCTCGGCCAGCATCGAGTCGTCGTCCCCGCCGCGCTGCCAGCCCGGCGGGATCTCCTCGGCCGCGTCGAAGCGGCCCAGCAGGTACCGGGTGAACAGCCGCTCGTACCGGGAGACCACCGCGATCTCCCGCTCGCGCAGCGCCGGGACCTGACGGATCAACTGGTACCGGGCCACCGAGACGCCCGGGGTGGAGGCGTACATCCGGAGCACCTCCTTGATGCCCCGGCAGACCACGTCCAGCGGGTGCTCCTCGGAGTCGGCGCTGGCCAGCAGGTCGGCCACCCGGACCAGGGTGTCGTCGTGGTCCGGGAAGATCGCCTCCTCCTTGGACCGGAAGTACCGGAAGAAGGTCCGCCGGGCCACTCCGGCGGCGGCCGCGATCTGGTCGACGGTGGTCTCCTCGTACCCCTGGGAGGAGAACAGGTCCATCGCCGCGGTCGCCAGGTCCTGGCGCATCTGGAGGCGCTGGGCGGCCGCCCGGCGGCTGCCGGCCCCGGTGTCGGCGGCCGTCCGGCCGCCCTCCGCCCGCTCCGGGGCTGACGTTTCGGATGACTGTTCCCGGTCCATGCCCGGAACGCTACACGTACCGGGAGGCCCTCCCGCGGGCTTCGGACGCCGCAGCGGCGGCACGGGTGCGGAGACCGCCGGGCGGGGCCACCGCCCGGCCGCCGCGCCGGGCCCCCAGGCGGGCCGGACGGCTCTCGCCGGGGCGGCCGCCCGGCCGTCCGGGGACGGTGCCCCGGCGGCCGGCTGACGGCCCGTCACCGGCGCACGTGGTCGCGGAAGCCGCGACCCGTCTTGCGGCCCAGGCACCCGGCCGCCACCAGGTGCTCCAGCAGCGGTGCGGCGGCCAGGCCGGGCTCGCGGAACTCCTGGTGCAGCACCTTCTCGATGGTCAGCGAGACGTCCAGGCCGACCACGTCCAGCAACTCGAACGGGCCCATCGGGTAGCCGCAGCCGAGCTTCATCGCGGTGTCGATGTCGTCCACCGTGGCGTAGTGCTCCTGGAGCATCCGGACGGCGTCGTTGAGGTACGGGAAGAGCAGCGCGTTGACGATGAAGCCGGCCCGGTCACCGCACTCCACCGGGTGCTTCTTCACGCGCGCGCAGAGCTCCAGCACGGTGGCGGTGACGTCCGGCGCGGTCAGCACGGTGGAGACCACCTCGACCAGCTTCATCGCCGGGGCCGGGTTGAAGAAGTGCATGCCGATCACGTCCTGCGGCCGCGAGGTGGCGGTCGCGCAGCTGATCACCGGCAGCGAGGAGGTGGTGGTGGCGAGCACCGCGCCCGGCTTGCAGATCTTGTCCAGGGTGGCGAACAGCTCCCGCTTGACCGCCAGGTCCTCGGCCACCGCCTCGACCACCAGGTCGGCCTCCGCCAGCTCCTGGTACGAGCCGGCCGGGGTGACCAGGGCCAGCGCGGCGTCGCGCTGCTCCTCGGTCAGCCGGCCGCGCTTGACCGAGCGCTCCAGCGAGCCGGCCAGCTGGGCCTTGGCGGCGTCCGCCTTGGCCTGGCTGCGGGCGGTGAGCACCACCTGGTAGCCGGCCTTGGCGAACACCTCGGCGATGCCGGTGGCCATGGTGCCGGAGCCGCAGACGCCGACGGTGCGCACCTCGCGCCCGGCCGGGCGCTCGACGGCGGCGGCGCCGGCCTCGGCCACCACCCTGGAGGAGCCGGGGGCCTGGTAGGTGTAGAAGCCGCGCCCGCTCTTGCGGCCGAGCAGCCCGGCCGCGACCAGCTGGCCGAGGATCGGGGCGGGGGCGTGCAGCCGGTCCCGGGACTGCTCGTACATCGCCTCCAGGACGGTGCGCGCGGTGTCCACGCCGATCAGGTCGAGCAGTGCCAGCGGGCCCATCGGCAGGCCGCAGCCGAGCCGCATGGCGGCGTCGATGTCCTCCCGGGTGGCGTACTTGGACTCGTACATCGCGGCGGCCTGGTTGAGGTAGGCGAACAGCAGTCCGTTCACCACGAAGCCGGCCCGGTCCCCGGCGGCCACCGGCTCCTTGCCCAGGTCGCGGGCGAACTCGGCGGCCTGCTCGGCCACCTGAGGGGTGGTCAGCACGGTGCGCACCACCTCGACCAGCTTCATGGTGTGCACGGGGTTGAAGAAGTGCAGGCCCAGCACCCGCTCGGGGCGGCTGGTGGCGGCGGCGATCCGGGTGACCGAGAGCGCGGTGGTGCCGGTGGCCAGCACGGTCTCCGGCGGACAGATCCGGTCCAGCTCGGCGAACAGCTCCCGCTTCAGCTCCAGCTGCTCCGGGACCTCCTCGATCACCAGGTCGGCGGTGGCGGCGGCGTCCAGCTGGTCGCCGACCGAGACCAGCGCGAGCAGGGCGGTGCGCTCATCCTCGGTCAGCCGCTCCCGGCGGACGGCGGCGGCGGTGGCCTCCTCGATCCGGGCCAGCGCGGTGGCGGCCTCGGCGGGGCCGGCCTCGATGCCGATCACCCGGCGGCCGCTGCGGGCCACCGCGACGGCGATGCCGGCACCCATGGTGCCGAGGCCGACCACGGCGACGGTGGGGAAGGGACGCTCCATTGTCCTGACTCCTTGTCATGGGGACCGCGCCGCCCTCCCCGGCCCGGCGCGCGGCTCGTCGTCGAGCGGCGGCCCGTGTGGGGCGGGGGAGGAGGGTGTGGCGGCGCGGAGGCGGGAGATGACGGTTGCGGCGTCACGCGGGCAGGCCGGTCCGCTCCGGCTCTGGCGTTGGACTGCCGTGGTTCTCAGGCGCACTGGTGAGGTGTGCCGGGTCCGCCAGGGTGCGATGGCACGGCGGACGCGGCCCCGCCGGTGCGGCTCCCGAAGCCCGGCGGTGGTGCGTGCGGGTCACTGTAGCGAAGTTACTTCCAGGTAGGAAGAGTTCGGAGGTGACAAGGCATCGGTGAATTTCCGCCGGGACGCGGCTTCCCCGCGCGCGGAGGGCGATGCTCGGCCGGTAGGCAGGGACAGGCGTAGGACACGAGAGTCGGGGACAGGACATGAACGACTTCGGCACGGCGGAGCGGATCGCCCAGATCAAGGCGGCCTCCGACCGACTGGGCGCACTGATCGCGGAGCTGACCGACGAGCAGGCGCGGGAGGCCACCGAGCTGCCCGAGTGGACCAGGGGCCACATCCTGGCCCACCTGGCCGGCATGGGCCCGGCCTTCGCCCGCCAGGCGGAGTACGCGCTGCGCGGCGAGCAGATCGCCGTCTACGACCGGGGCCCGGCCTCCCGCAACGGACTGATCGAGGCCAACCACGACAAGCCGGCCCAGTGGCTGCGGGACGCCTTCGCCCAGGGCTCCGAGACGCTCTTCGCGGCCTGGGAGAAGCTCGGCGAGGATGACTGGCAGCTCCCCAGCCCCTACCGGGGCAGCCTGCTGGCCACCCAGCTCTCCTACTGGCGCGAGGTCGAGCTGCACGCGGTCGACCTCGGCCTCGGCTACCGGATCGACGCGGTCACCGACGAGCTGGCAGACCACCTGCTGCAGTTCCTCGCCGTCCGGCTGCCGGCCGGGGTGGCGGCGGTCCCGGGCGACGGCGGCCCGGCGATCGGCGACCCGCAGGCCACCGTGACGGTCCGCGGCACCCGCCGGGAGCTGGCCGGCTGGCTCTCCGGCCGCCCGGCCGCCACCGCGCCCACCGCGGACGGCTCGGCCGTCCTGCCGGAGATCGGCGACTGGCCGTGACGGCGTAGCGAAAGCACGAGGGCCCCGCCTCCCGGAACGGGAGACGGGGCCCTGATGCCGTGTCAGGTCAGTGCGCCATCACCGGGACGGCGTCCTCCTGCGCGGCACCGGCGGCCGGGGCCTCCGGCTTGCCGGTGTTGATCAGCAGACCGGCGATCGCGGCCGCCAGCACCATGATCCCGAAGGACCACCAGATGGCGGTCTGGAAGCCGTGCACCATGCCGTTCAGGCCGAACAGCTGCGGGTTGCCCGCGGCCTGGGCGGCGTTGTCCTTGAGCCAGGCCGTGGTGGCGCTGGCCGCGATGGTGTTGAGCAGCGCGGTGCCGATGGCGCCGCCGACCTGCTGCGAGGTGTTGACCATGGCCGAGGCCACGCCCGCGTCCCGCGGCTCGACGCCGTGGGTGGACAGGCTCATGGCCGGCATGAACGAGGTGCCCATGCCGAGGCCCATCAGCACCAGGCCGGGCAGGATCAGCGAGACGTACTTGGTGTCCACGTCGATCTGGGTCAGGATCAGCAGGCCGAGCGAGGCGAGCAGGAAGCCCGGGACCATCAGCATCCGGGGCGCCACCTTGGTCATCAGGCGGGCGCCGATCTGGGTGGAGCCGGTGATCATGCCCGCCACCATCGGCAGGAAGGCCAGGCCGGTGACGATCGGGGTGTACTTCAGCACGACCTGCAGGTAGTAGGTCAGGAAGAGGAACAGGCCGAACATCCCGATGATCGCGACGCCGAGCGAGGCGTAGACGCCGGCCCGGTTCCGCTCGGTGACCACGCGCAGCGGCAGCAGCGGGGCCTTGACCTTGCTCTCGACCAGGACGAAGGCGGCCAGCAGCACGGCGGCGGCGACGAACAGACCGATCGTCACGCCGGAGCCCCAGCCGTCCGACTCGGCCTTGGTGAAGCCGTAGACCAGGGCGACCAGGCCGGTGGTGACCAGCAGCACGCCGGGCACGTCGAGCTTGTTGCGGTTGCGGCCCTCGGCGGGCTCGCTGATCACCATCACGGCGCCGGCTATGGCGACCAGGGCGAACGGGATGTTGACGTAGAAGGTCCAGCGCCAGTTCATGTACTCGGTGAGCAGGCCGCCGAGGATCAGGCCGATGGCACCGCCACCGCCGGCGATGGCGCCGTAGATGCCGAAGGCCTTGGCGCGCTCCTGGCCGGAGGTGAACATCACCGCGAGCAGGGAGAGCGCGGCCGGCGCGAGCAGGGCGCCGAAGACGCCCTGGAGGGCGCGGGCGCCGAGCAGCATCGCGGTGTTGACCGCGGCGCCGCCGAGCGCCGAGGCCAGGGCGAAGCCGATCAGGCCGACGATGAAGGTGCGGCGCCGGCCCCAGAGGTCGGCGATCCGGCCGCCGAAGAGCAGCAGCGAGCCGAAGGCCAGCGCGTAGGCCGTGATGACCCACTGGCGGTTGCCGTCGGAGATGTGCAGGGCGGTCTGCGCGGAGGGCAGGGCGATGTTCACGACGGTGGCGTCGAGCACCACCATCAGCTGGGCCAGGCCGATGAAGACCAGGGCTTGCCAACGGCGCGGGTCGGGCGCCGTGTTGGTTCCGGACAAGGGGATACCCACTTAGGTGCGAGAGCGTGCGAAAGACGAGCGGTGTGCTCGGGAAGAAGTCACGGGACGCGCTCGGGCTCTGCCGGGCGCGGGTTTCCGACGGAACGTCAGTGCTTGTGGCGCTTGAGGTCCTCCATGGCCGCAGGACGGCCGGGCAGTTCGGAGCGGGCCGGGGCCCGCATGCCGTCCAGCAGGAGCAGCAGGTGGCGGCGGGACCAGCCCTCCGCCGTGAGGCAGCCGGTGCCCGGCAGCGGCCTGGTCAGTTGGGTCACCGCGACAAGGTAGTCGCCGACACCGACATCGGTGCGGAAGACCCCGGCCTGCTGGGCCCTGGTGATCACCTCGGTCACCAGGGCCATCAACTCCGCACCGGCCTGGGCCAGTTCGGGATGGTCCGGATCGGCGTGCTCACTGACCAGCGGGCAGAGCGCGCTGATCTGCTCCTCGGCGGCGGCCATGGTGAAGCGCACCACGGCCTGGAAGGCGTCCGCCTCCTCGGCCATGGCGGCCCGGGCGTGCTCGGAGACGCGGCGCATCACCGAGCAGGCGACGTGGTGGACCAGCTCGCGCCGGTCGGCGAAGTTCCGGTAGACGGTCGCGTTCCCCACCCCGGCCCGGCGGGCGATCTCGTCCAGCGGGACGTCCGGCCCCAGCTCGACGAGGGCCTCGCGGGCCGCGTTGACGATCCGCTCCCGGTTGCGGGAGGCGTCGGCCCGCAGTCGTGGTGCGCTCGCCTCGGTGGCGGTGGCTGTCATCGGTCCAACTCCTCTCCGACCCCCGTTACCGGGGACGGATTCCCCGGATGTTCAGAACATAGCGTCAAACGGGGAGGATGTCCCCGGATATTTCGAGCCGCGGTGTGACCTGCGTCATGTCTGGCGCCGCACTTCTTGACAGGACACCGGCAGCTGTGACGGGGTGGCTACCCGATGGAGTGGCACCGCACCGCCGGGCGAGTGACACGGGCCCGGCACCCGCCCCGCGCGCGGGCAGCATGAGCGGCATGAACAGCGCACCGTCGCGCGCCGAGCGCGCCGCCCGGGCCCGCCTCGTCGCCTCCCGGCTGACCGCCCAGGGCGTGGACGGAGTCGCCGTCAGCTGGGTGGACAACTCCGGGATCGGCCGGGTGAAGACCTTCCCGGTCGGGCAGTTGGAGCACGCCGCAGAGTGGGGCGTGGGGGCGGCGCCCTGCTTCGACGTCTTCCTGATGGACGACTCGGTCACCTCCAGCCCCTTCACCCGGGGCCCCGACGGCGACCTGCGGCTGATCCCCGACCTGGACCGGCTGGTGCCGCTGGCCGCCCAGCCCGGCTGGGCCTGGGCCCCGGCCGACCGCTACGCCCAGGACGGCACCCCGCACCCGGGCTGCCAGCGCCGCTTCGCGGCCCGGATGGTCGAGGACGCCGCCCGGCGCGGGCTGACCCTGAGCACCGGCATCGAGGTCGAGTGGGTGGTCACCGACGCCGCCGGCGCCCCGGCCACCACCGCCCCCGCGTACGGGCTGCACCGCTTCGCGGACTTCTCCGACTACCTGCGGGACGTGCTCCGGGCGCTGGGCGAACAGCAGTTGACGGTGCTCCAGCTCCACCCCGAGTACGCGCCGGGCCAGTTCGAGGTCTCGGTGGCCCCGGACGGGCCGCTCGGCACCGCCGACACCACCGTCCTGGTGCGCCACACCATCCGGGCCGTCTCGGTCCGGCACGGCCTGCGGGCCGGTTTCGCCCCCGCGCTCACCCCGGAGGGCGTGGGCAACGGCGGCCACCTCCACCTCAGCCTCTGGCGGGACGGCCGCAACCTGGGCAACGGCGGCTCCGGCCCGTACGGCCTGCACCCCGCCGCCGAGTACTTCCTGGCCGGGGTGCTCGACCACCTCCCGGCCCTGCTGGCGCTGGGCGCCCCGAGCGCCGCCAGCTACCTGCGCCTGCGGCCCTCCCGCTGGTCCGGCCCGTACCGCTGCTGGGGGCTGGAGAACCGGGAGGCGGCGCTGCGGCTGATCACCGGATCCACCGCCGGGCAGGCCAACGCCGAGGTCAAGTGCTTCGACGCCACCGCCAACCCCTACCTGCTGGTCGGCGGGGTGATCGCGGCCGGGCTGGACGGGCTCGACGCGGGCAAGCCGCTGCCCGGCGAGGTGAGCGGCGATCCGGCCGAACTCGGCACGGTGGAGCGGCTGCCCGCGAGCCTGGGCGAGACGGCGGACGCCTTCGAGGCCTCGGTGGTGCTCCGCGAGGCGCTCGGCGCCCAGCTGCACGCCGCGGTGCTGGCGGTCCGTCAGGCCGAGGCCGGGCTGTTCGCCGACCGGGCCCCGGAGGAGGTCATCGCGGCCACCGTCGGGCGCTACTGAGGCCCGGCGCCCTTAGCGGAACTGGCGCTCCGTCGGAAGACCTACCTCCCGGTAATCGCCCGTCCGTGGCCACAGCTGACGGAGATCGGGTGTTGTCCTGGCCGCGACGACGGGCCGCTCCCTAGTGTCGTTGGTGAAGGAACGAACGCACACGGAGCCGAGGAGAGAGCGCCATGGGCCGCAGAGCCGTCAGACCGTAGGCCCGGCGGGTTCGCGCAGCCGCTTGCTGTGCCGGGCGACCCGTACCCGGTTCCCGCAGGTGGTGGTGCACCACTCCCGCCGCGCGTGGCTCCGGACGAAGTACAGGATGCAGCCCGGTGCCGGGCAGGCCCGGACCTGCTCCGCGGCCGGGCCGGTGAGCAGCTCGACGCCGGAGGCGGCGATCTCGCCCAGGGCCACCAGCCGCAGGTCGGGCTCGGTCCAGCGGGCCGTCGCGGTGCCGCCGTCGGGTGCGAACTCCAGCCATCCGGCGGCCAGTCGGGCGGTCCGGTTCACCACGGCCAGGGCCGGATGCGACGCGGCGGCGCCGGCCACCAGGGTGCCCGAGAGCTCGCGCAGTGCGGCGCGCAGCTCCCGGTAGCGCTCCAGGTGACCGGGGCCGGCCGGCAGGTCGTCCAGCAGGGCGGCCAGGCCGGGCCGCAGCCGCGCGCCGAGCCGGGGCAGGCAGGAGCGCAGCCAGTCGTCCAGCTCGGCGGGCTCGGTCAGGGCGTCCATCAGGGTGCCCCGGGTGCCGCCGTGCACGTAGGTCGTGTTGACAAGGTCGAGTGCGAGCGGTTCGCCGGTGAGGGGCAGTAGGTCCGTCGCCGTCCGGGTGCCGCGCTGCCGAGTCGTGCTGCTCATGAGCCCATCATGCCTCTCCGCCCGCCGCGTCCGGTCCCGGTCTCGGAGGAGGCGCGAAGGCCACCCTCCAGCTAATGTGTACCATGCCGAAAAGGCATTAGCAGCGTCTCGCGACGAATCCGAGGGAGTCCTCATGACCAACCTCTCCGCCCCGCCGGCGGCACCGTCCGCCGCCCAGCCCGTCCCCAAGGCGAGCCCGTTCGCCTCCAAGGCCCCGGCCCGGCCCGCCCTCTCCGCCATCGGCGTCGGCACCCTCGGCTCGGTGGCGGCCCTGGTCGCCCTGGTCGCGATCGGCGTGGCCCTGCACCAGATCGTGCTGATCCCGCCGCTGGCGGCCAGTGCCGCGCTGGTCTTCGGCGCGCCCGCACTGCCGCTCTCCCAGCCGCGCAGCGTGATCGGCGGCCAGCTGATCTCCGCGCTGGTCGGCTTCGTGGTGCTCGCCGTGGCGGGCCACTCGATGTGGGCCGCCGGGGTGGCCGGCGGTCTGGCGCTCGGCGCGATGATGCTGGCCCGCACGCCGCACTCGCCCGCCGCCGCGACCGCCGTGATCGTGGTGCTGACCCAGCCCCACACGGTGAAGTTCCTCGCCCTGCTCGCGCTCGCCACCGTGGTGCTGGTGGTGGTCGGCATCGTCGCCGGGCGCAGCGGCAGGACCGCCAAGTACCCGAGCTACTGGTGGTAGCCACCACCGCCCGCTGAGCCCCGCACCGCTGAGCCCCGCACCGCCGCGCACCACCCCGCTGTGCACCATCCCGCCGTGCTCCACCCGCCCCCCGACCACTTGTGAGGAGCCACCTGATGGCCGTTCAGATCGCCGGCATCGAGATCCCGGACAGCAAGATCGCCAACGAGGCGACCGAGCTGATCCGCGAGGCCACCACCGACCTGGTGTTCCACCACTCCCGCCGGGTCTTCCTCTGGGGCGCCCTCCAGGGCGAGCGCCGCGGCCTCACCGTCGACCGCGAACTCCTCTACGTCGGCGCGCTCTTCCACGACCTCGGGCTCTCCGAGCAGTTCCGCGGCTCGGGCCGCCGCTTCGAGATCGACGGGGCCGACGAGGCCCGCAACTTCCTGCTCGGGCACGGCGTGCCGGAGGAGTCCGCCCGCCTGGTCTGGGAGGGCATCGCGCTGCACACCACCCCCGAGATCCCCACCTACATGGCCCCCGAGGTGGCCCTGGTCACCGCCGGCGTCGAGCTCGACGTGCTCGGCATCGGCTACCACGACGTCTCCGACGAGGTCCGCGCGGCCGTCACCGCCGCGCACCCCCGGCCGGGCTTCAAGCAGCAGATCCTGGCCGCCTTCAACGAAGGCATCGCCCCCCGCCCCGCCACCACCTTCGGCAACATCAAGGCCGACGTGCTGGCCCACTTCGACGCGGACTTCGTCCGGCCGAACTTCGTCGAGGTGATCCTGCAGTCCGACTGGCCGGAGTGAGCCCCGGCTCGTGACGGCCGCCCCCGTGACCGACGACCGGTCACGGGGGAGACCATGCAAGGCAACTTGGAGAAGGAACGTGAACCCCACCAGCACCTTCCGAACCACCGCCCCGGGCCGCCGGTTACCGGCCGTGGTGACGGCGGCCGCGCTCGGCGCGGCCCTCCTCACCGTGGCGACCGGCGCCCCCGCGGAGGCCAGGAGCGACCTGGCCGCCCCCCGGCCGGGGGACAACGCCGTCCTCCAGTGGAACACCCAACTGCTCGACGCCCTGAGGACCGCCACCGCGACCTCCGGCAAGAACACCCCGCCCCCCGTCGGCCCCCGGGCCATGGGCGTCCTGAACGCCTGCGTCTTCGACGCCTGGGCCGCCTACGACGGCCGCGCCCGGGCCACCCAGCTGGGCGACCGGCTGCGCCGCCCCTGGTGGCAGCGGACCTCCGCCAACGAGCGGGCCGCCGTCAACTACGCGGCCCACCAGGCGCTCAACGACCTCTTCCCCGCCCAGCGCGCCACCTTCGACAAGAAGCTGCGCGAGCTCGGGTACGACCCGGCCGCCGCCCGGCCCGACGCCACCGTGGAGGAGGCCCGCCGGGCCGGCACCCCGGCCGCGGTGGCCGGCGCCTCCTGCGGCGCGGTGCTGCGCGACCGGCACGCCGACGGCTCCAACCAGCTAGGCACCCCGCCGTACTCGGCCGCGCCCGGCACCTACGTCCCGGCCAACCCGCCGCAGGACGAGAACCACTTCGACCGGGCGGCCCTGGTCCATCCGGAGCGCTGGGCACCGCTGGTGCAGAACGGCGTCGTCCAGCAGTTCATCACCCCGCAGTTCCCGGACGTCCGGCCGTTCGTGCTGAAGGACCCGGCCTCCTTCCTGCCCGCCCCGCCGCCCGCCCCCGGCACCCCGGAGTCGGACGCGGCCATCGCGAAGCAACTGGAGCGCAACGCCGCCCTGACCGACCGTCAGAAGGCCATCGCCGAGTACTGGATGTTCCCGGCGGAGACCTCGGGCGGCATCACCCTCGACTGGGCCCGCTACCTCTCGCACCGCGACCGGCACTCGCTGGACGAGGACGTCAAGATGCACTTCGCGCTCGGCCTCGCCGAGGCGGACGCCGGCGTGGTGATCTGGGACTCCAAGCGGACCTTCGACTACGCCCGCCCGATCACCCTGATCCGGTACGAGAAGTCCGGGCAGCAGGTGCGCGGCTGGGGCGGCCCGGGCCAGGGCACGCAGACCTTCGACGGCTCGCAGTGGCGCCCCTACCTGCCGACCCCGGCCTTCGCGGCCTACGTCTCCGGGCACACCGGCTTCACCGCCACCGGGGCCGAGCTCCTCAGGCTCTACACCGGGAGCGACGCCTTCGGCGGCTCCGCGGTGGTCAAGGCGGGCAGCTCGAAGTTCGAGCCCGGGCACCCCGCCACCGACGTGCGGCTGTCCTGGCCGACCCTCAGTGCCGCCGCCACCGAGGTGGGCACCTCCCGCCTCTACGCGGGCGTGCACTGGGAGTTCGACCACGAGGCAGGCACCGCAGTAGGACACCAGGTCGCCCGTGCGGTCTGGTCCGAGGCCCAGCGGTTCATCAACGGAGGCTGACGCACCCGGGCCTCGGTGACCCGGGGCCGCACCGCGACGGCGGAGCGGCCCCGGGTTCTGCCGCTTTCAGCTGCCGGGGCGCTGCTGCTGACTGCTCTTCGGACTGCACCACTCGGTGATGGTCTGCTTGGGCTTGTACGCGTGTTCGGTCAGTGCCCGGTCGCCGGCGGCCGACCCGAACCAGGTGCTGAACGAGCGGAACCACCGCTCGTCGCCCAGGTACTGGTCGAGTGCGTGGTCGATCTGCAGGCACAGGGCGCTGTCCTCGGGGCGCAGGGCGATGCCGTAGAGCTGGGGCGAGGACCCCGGGTCGTAGTCGATGTACCGGTACAGGTCCCTTCCCGGAGTGGCGATGCTGCGGCCCAGGAGGATCACCGCGTCCGACAGGAAGACCTGGTCCGAGTGGTCGCGGATGGCGGTCAGGCAGTCGTCGGAGTTCTGCCGGGGGATCGCGTTGAAGGGCTTGTCCCCCCGGCCCTCCGGGCCGAGGAGCTTCCTCACCGCGTCGGCGGCCGTGGTCTTCTCCACGTAGCAGACGTTCAGGTTCTTCAGTCCGTCGAGGTCCGCCCTGGTCAGCGGGCTGTCCTTGCCGACCATGATCCCGAGGCTGGTCTGCAGGTAGGGGCCGGCGAAGATGTGCGTCGCGTTCCGCTCCAGGGTGTAGGAGATCGTCGAGACGGCGACCTGGATCTTCCCCTTGTCCAACTGGGCTTCCCAGCTGTTCACGTTGATCGGGGAGAACGTCACCTGGCGGCCCAGCAGGTCGCTCAGCACCGCCTTGACCATGGACGGCTCGAAGCCCACCGGCTCGCTCGCATCGGCCGGCAGCTGGCTCAGGTTGGGCTGGTTGTTCTTGAACCCGACGATGAGTTGGGGGCTCGGCGTCGACCGGCTGGGGCTGGGCGAGGCCGTGTTCGATGCGGGAGGGGAGGGACTGGGGTCCACCCGCCCCGTCCCGGGCCCGCAGGCGCAGAGCAGCAGGACCAGGACCAGCCCGTTTCCGGTGCTCAGAATTCTCCGCAACAAGTCGGCCGTCACTTCCCGGAGTTGTGGAACTTGGCCAGCTGGATGTACGCCGTCAGCTCGCAGTTGCGGTCCGGATGCACCGTCAGGAGCAGGTCCACCTGTTTCACCTTGGGCGGGATCCGGACGGTGACGGTGTCGCCGCTCCTCGCTTTGGTGGGTTCACCGGGTCTGTTCCGGTCCTTCGCCGGCACCACGTCGCCGAGCCGCAGCACGTCGAAGGTGGAGGCGCCGCAGTCGCCGAGTCCGGGATACCGGTCGACCAGTGCGACGCTGATGTCCAGGCTGTTGAGGTTCTTCGGTACCGCCAGCCGGGCGGTGGCCGTGAGGGTGGGCTCGTTCCGGTCGGCCGGCCAGTCGATCTGACTGGTCACGTCGACCGGTTGGTCGGCGAAGTAGTGCTGCCCCGCGATCCCGATCGAGACGGTCAGGGTGGCGGCCATGAGCAGCGCGGCGACCGCGTAGCCGGGGCGCAGCGTCCAGCGGTTGAAGGCGATCACGCTGCTGGAGAGCAGGGTGGCGGCGGCCAGGATGAAGGTGCCGGCGGCCAGGCCGTCGGCACCCAGCGCGACGGCCCGCCAGACGCCGAGGGCGGCGCTGGCGAGGACGAGTGCGGCGAGGACGGCGCCGGCCGATTCGCGGAGCTTGGACCGGTGCGCGGGGGTGGCGGGAGGTGCGGGTGTGCCGGAGGCGGGGCCGGCGGGCGGCGGTGGGGGAGCGGCCGGCCCGGAAACCCCGTTCGAGGTCGGTGGCATGGCCACGAGTATGGCGGCGGCACGGCCGGTGCGCACACGGATTCGAGGATTGATGAAGTGTTTGAAAAAGCCTACGCAGAAAGGGTGTTGAGGAGTATGACGATCCGTCAGCGGGTCTGCGGCTTGCCGCTCAGGTCCGGCACGTCCTGCAGCCAGGCCGGGCGGCCCGCCCGGGTGGCCGCGGCCCTGGAGGCGGCGGTGTGCGCCAGTTGCTCGGGGGTGGGGAAGTCCTCCGGCAGCCAGGCCGCCGACTCGGCTGCCCGGGCCGCCAGTTGGGTGACGTAGGCCTCGCGCAGCAGCTCGGTGGAGTCGAAGCCCGGCTCGTCCGCCAGCCACTCCTCGGGCACCAGGGCGACCACCTCGCGCAGCAGCTCCGGGGTGACCAGCGGGGCGAGCGCGGCGTCGGCCGCCTTGACGTCCGGGGCGTACCGGCCGAGCGCGTGCTCGCTGAGGTCGTAGCGCTTGAGCAGCGAGGCCGCCGCGCCGGACCAGCGGTGGTGGAAGACCAGGCCCGCGCCGTTGTCGATCAGCCAGAGCTTCCCGTGCCAGACCATCAGGTTGGGGTTGCGGTAGCTGCGGTCCACGTTGGCGGTGAGCGCGTCCAGCCAGACGATCCGGCCCGCCTCCACCGGGTCGACCTCCAGCAGGCCGTCCGTGAAGTCCCGGGCGCCGGGCAGGTAGTCCATGCCGAGGTTGTGCCCGGCGCTGGCCCGCAGGATGTCCTGGATCTCCTGGTCCGGCTCGTGCGCGGCGACGGCCGGGTCGAAGTCCACCAGCACCAGTTCGGGCACCCGCAGGCCGAGTCGGCGGGCCAGTTCACCGACGATCACCTCGGCCACCAGTGCCTTGTGCCCCTGGGCCGCACCCGCGAACTTGACCACGTAGGTGCCCAGGTCGTCGGTCTCGACGATGCCGGGCACGGAGCCCCCGGCGCGCAGCGGGTCCAGGTAGCGGAGAGCGGTCACCTCGGTCAGCACACCGGCCAGCCTAACCCGGTGCCCGCTGTGATTGGCTTGGGCCGGCGGCGGTACCGCTGCTGTGCGAGGGAACGGAAGAGGAGAGTACAGAGATGGGACAGGTGCAGGCCACCACCGAGCGGGTCCTCCCCGGGGCGGCTCCGGAGCGGGTGTTCGAGGCGCTCGCCGACTACGCGGTGATCCGGCCGAAGCTGCTGCCGGAGCAGTACAGCGAGTACGAGGTGCGGGCGGGCGGGCGCGGGGCCGGGACGCAGGTGCACTGGAAGCTCCAGGCCACCGAGAAGCGCGTCCGGGACTGCCTGTTCACCGTCACCGAGCCGGGCGGGCGCACCCTGGTGGAGACCGACGCCAACTCCTCGATGGTGATCACCTGGACGGTCGCCCCCGAGGGCACCGGCAGCAAGGTCACCGTCCGGGCCACCTGGACCGGCGCCACCGGCATCGGCGGCTTCTTCGAGCGCACCTTCGCACCCAAGGGCCTCAACCGGATCCACGACCAGATCCTCGTCAAGCTCGCCACCGAGACCGCCTGAGGGCAGCGCAGCGACCTCAGGGGCGCGAGGAACTGCGCGAGTACGGAAGGCGGCCCGGAGTGAGGTCGGGGCACGTCAGCCAGTTGCACGTACTGCCGTTCCCCGCGCCCCAGGGTGACCACTGACGCCCGCGCCCCGGGGTGGCCACCTTCGCCCGCAGACGGCGGCCCGCCGTCCCCGTACGGGTGGTCGTTGTCACCGGTACGGGTGATGGTGCCCCGGACCGGTGCGGCGGCGAACCTAGGCTCGCCGCCGTGCCGATGACTATCCTTCACGTCTCCCAGCCCGTCGACGGCGGCGTCGCCCGCGTCGTGGTCGACCTGGTCCGAGGTCAACGCGAGGCCGGCTGCCGGGTGTTGGTGGCCTGCCCGCCCGAGGGCAGGCTGGCCGCCGAGGCGGCGGCCGCCGGGGCGCTGGTGCTGGACTGGGAGGCCGGGCGCTCGCCCGGGCCGGGCACCGCGGGGGAGGCCTGGCGGCTGCGCCGGATCGTCCGCGGCACCAACCCCGACGTGCTGCACCTGCACAGCTCCAAGGCCGGTCTGGCCGGACGGCTGGCGGTGCGCGGCTCGGTGCCCACCGTCTTCCAGCCGCACGCCTGGTCCTTCGCCGCCGTCACGGGCGCGGTGGCCGCGGCCACCCTGCGCTGGGAGCGGCTGGCCGCCCGCCGGTGGTCGCACGCGGTGCTCTGCGTCAGCGGGCAGGAGCGGGCCGACGGCGAGGCCGCCGGTCTGACGGCCCGTTGGCAGGTGGTGCCGAACGGCGTGGACCTGCGCCACCACGCCCCCGCGGACTCCGCCGCGCGCCGGGCCGCCCGGATGTCGCTGGGCCTCGACCCGGCCGCGCCGTTGGCGGTCTGCGTCGGGCGGCTCTGCCGCCAGAAGGGCCAGGACGTGCTGCTGGCCGCCTGGCCCGCCGTCGTCTCCGCGCTGCCGCAGGCCAGGCTGGCCCTGGTCGGTGGCGGCCCGGAGGCCAACGCGCTGGCCGCGGCCGTCCGCGAGCTGCCCGAGCCCTCCTCCGTCCGGCTGGCCGGGGACGTGGCCGATCCGCGGCCCTGGCTGGCCGCCGCCGATCTGGTGGTGCTGCCCTCGCGCTGGGAGGGGATGGCGTTGGCCCCGCTGGAGGCGATGGCCACCGCCCGCCCGGTGCTGCTGACGGACGTGCCCGGGGCCCGCGAGAGCCTGCCGCCGGAACTCCTCGCGCACGGGCTGGTGGAGCCGGAGGACCCGGCCGCGCTCGCCCGACTGGTCGTGCGTGCGCTGAGCGATCCGATCGAATGCGAACGCCTCGGTCTGATCGCCCGGGAACGAATGTCCGATCATCACGATGTCCGAGGGGTCGTCCGGCAGGTGGGGGACCTCTATCGAACCCTCCTCCGGGAGGAGGTCCCCGCGCCGAGGCTCGCCGAGGAGTCCGACACCCGTGTCCCCGGGCGGTTCTGATCGTTTCTCAGACCGTGAATGCTCGCCGCGAGGGTGCTGCCGTGTTCGCATCTCGACCAGGCGGCCGAGGATTCAAAATCCGAAAGTCTTATTAATGGGCGGGTGGAATGAAATGGCAAGTCAGCTTCCTGGAACCAAGCCAGCGTTCGGTATTGTCTGATTTTGCCTGCTTCGCTGTCATTTCTGAGCACCGTACTCGGAAATACCCGAATAGCCGCCCGTGGCAGCAGGCGCTACCTGGACCGCATCCGTCGGCCGGGATTACCTCGTCGGTCCGACTCGGGTCCGGGTGTCCCGTCAAGACGGGTACACAGCAGGGGAGTTCGTGCGCTGATGACCATTGACCACGAGAGTGTGCCTCGGCCGGGCCGCCCGGTGCCGCCCCCCTCCCGCCGGGTCGCCACCGAGCTCCTGGAGCGGCGACCGCCACGACGACCGGCCACCTCCCGGCCCGCCCCGCCGATCAGTCGGCGGTACCGTCGCCGGGCCCCGTTCCGGATCGTCCGCCCGGCCGCCCTGGTCACCGTGGACTGCCTGGCCCTGGCCGCCGCCATCGCCCTCACCGACCCGCTGCACGCGGCCGCCGCCGTGCTGCCCTTCCTGCTGGCGCTCAACCTGGCCGGCGGCCTCTACCGCAACCGGCTCACCCTCTCCGCGCTGGACGAGTTCCCCGCGCTCGCCGCCCGGGCCACCGTCGCCACCGCCTTCGCCGTCACCCTGGCCGCCTGCCTGGAGGGTTGGCCCGACAGCCCCGCCTCCCCGCTGCGGCTGCTCGCCCTGCTGGCCGTCTTCCTGCCCGTCGCCGCCACCGGCCGGGCCCTGGTCTACCGGCTGCTGCGCCGCGGCCGTCGCCGCCGGCCCAGCCCCACCCTGGTGCTCGGCGCCGGCCAGCACGGCCAGAAGGTCGCCGCCGCCCTCGCCGAGCACCCCTCCTACGGCCTCAGCCCGCTCGGCTTCCTGGACTCCGAGCCGGTGCTGCTGGCCGAGGACGCCAAGCTGCCGGTGCTCGGCAGCCGGGAGGAGATCGGCCGGGTGATCCGCCGTCACCGCATCCGGCACGTGATCGCCACCGACAGCACCACCGACGACCCCGAGACCGCCGCCAGCCTGCGCAAGGCCGCCCAACTCGGCTGCGAGGTCTGGCTGGTGCCCTCCCTCCGGGAGTACGGCGCGGTCCGCAGCAAGGACCAGGACCACCTCTGGGGCTTCCCCTGCCTCCAGGTCGGCCGCCCGGCCATGCAGCGCCCCGGCTGGCTCGCCAAGCGCATGCTCGACGTCGCCGCGGCCGGGTTCGGCCTGCTGCTGGTCTCCCCGCTGCTCGGCGCGGTCGCCCTCGCCGTCCGGCTGGACACCGGCCCCGGCGTGCTCTTCCGCCAGCAGCGCACGGGTCTGGACGGCCGGGTCTTCACCGTCCTCAAGTTCCGCACCCTGCGCCCGGCCAACGAGCACGAGTCGGCCACCCACTGGAACATCTCCCAGGACCACCGGATGAGCCCGGTCGGCCACTTCCTGCGCAAGAGCTCGCTGGACGAGCTGCCGCAGCTGTGGAACGTGCTGCGCGGCGACATGAGCCTGGTCGGCCCGCGCCCCGAACGCCCGTACTTCGTCATGCGGTTCGGCCAGGCCTACCCCGAGTACGCCGACCGCCACCGCGTCCCGGTCGGCCTCACCGGCCTCGCCCAGGTCAACGGCCTGCGCGGCGACACCTCCATCGAGGACCGGGCCCGCTTCGACAACCGGTACATCGAGAGCTGGAGCCTCTGGCTCGACGTCAAGCTGCTCTTCCGTACCGCCGCCCTCATGCTGCATCCGGACGGGAGCTGACGACCAGGTGGCCCTGACCCTTCCTCACCACCGGGTGTTACCCGCCCGGTTGACGGCTCGCACCCACCGGCTCCAGCGGCCCAGCCTGCTGGCCGCGGCCACCGTGCTGCTGGTCTGCGTGCCCACCGGCGAGAAGGACGTCACCGCCGCCGTCCACGTCACCGCCGCCGACCTCGCCTCGCTGGCCCTGGTCGCGGTGACCGGCCTCGCCCTCCTGCGGGGCCGGCTCCCGGCGCTGAACCGCACCGTCTGCGTGCTCTTCGGCGCGGTGGTGGTGGCCGCCGGGGTCGCCACCGTGCACTCCATCGACCCCTCCACCAGCGTCACCGGTTTCGTCCGACTGGTCCAGGTCTTCGTCCTGGTGCCGGCCGCCGTGCTCTGCTCCCTGCGGGACCGGACCGACCAGCAACTGGTGCTCGGCTCCCTGGTGCTGGCCGCCCTGGTGCAGGGCGTGGTCGGCGCCAAGCAGTTCCTCACCGGCACCGGCGCCTCCTACACCGGGCAGCCGATCCGGGCCATCGGCACCTTCGGCGCGCTCGACGTCATGGCGATGTCGACCGTGGTCAGCTTCGGCCTGATCGCCGCGCTCGCGCTCGCCCTCGGCGAGCGGGGGCCCGGCGGGCGGCGCGGCCTGCGGCTCTCGCTCTACGCCTCCGCCGCGTTCCTGCTCTTCCCGCTCGCGGTCTCCTTCAGCCGCGGCAGCTGGATCGCCACCGCCGTCGCCGTCGCCGTCCTGCTGCTGCGGGCCGACGCCCGGCTCGCCCTGCGCGGCGCGGTCATCGCCCTCGCGCTCGGCGTCGTCGCGATCGGCGGCCTCGGCCTCGGCGGTGCGGGCGTCACCGACCGGCTCACCAGCATCGGCTCGGTCTCCTCCGCCCCCGACCAGTCCGTGACCGACCGCTACGACCTCTGGGGCACCGCGGTCCGCATCTGGCAGGACCACCCCACCACCGGAGCCGGCCCCAAGGCCTTCCAGCAACTCCGCGACAGCCACGCCCCGATCCGCCTCTCCTCCGGCAGCGACGCCGCCGACTCCCAGATGGGCTTCACCCGCGAGCCCCTCCTCTCCCCCCACAACATGTACTTCCTCGTCCTCAGCGAACAGGGCCTGATCGGCGCCCTCGCCTACCTGGCCCTCTTCCTGACCCTCCTCCTCAACTGCCTGCGCAACGCCGGCCCGGACGCCTCCGGCGGGAGCGGCGCCGCGTCGGCCGTTCCCCGCGGCGTGCGGCTGGCGGCGCTCGGGCTGCTGGCGTGGGTGGTCGTCGACTTCCTGTACGCGGACATCGGGGGAACCACCACCGTGCTGACCTCGGTGATCCTCGGCCTGGCGATCCGGGCGGCGTTCCCCGGGGAGGCGGCGCAGCGGTGAGCACCGATCAGCAACTGGCCGTCGCCGAGGTCCCCGCGCCGCGGACGGAGAGCACGCCGCCCCGCCGCGACTTCCTCGCCCGGGCCTTCGGGGTCACCGCACTGCTCACCGCCGCCGGCTCCGCCTTCGGCCTGCTCCGCGACCTCCTGCTGGCCCGCTACTTCGGCGCCAACCAGGGCACCGACGCCTTCCTGGTCGCCTGGACCGTCCCCGAGACCGCCGCGCCGCTGCTGATCGAGGACGCGATGGCCTTCCTGATGGTCCCGGCCTTCAGCCTGGCCCTGGTGCTGCGCGAGGAGCGCCCCCACGGCCCGGACCCGGTCCGCCAGTTGGTCCGCGCCACGCTGCCCTGGCTGCTGCTCTCGCTCTGCAGCCTCTCGGCCGCCGTCGCCGTCGGCGCCCCGCACCTGGTCGGCTTCCTGGCCCCCGGCCTGGCCGACCCGGCGCTCGCCGTCAGCTGCACCCGGATCACCGCCCTGACCATCCTCCCGTTCGGTGTCGCCGGCTACCTCGGCTCCGCCCTCCGGGCGCACCACAGCTTCACCGCCCCGGCCGGCATCTACGTCGCCTACAACCTCGCCATCCTCGGCATCCTGCTCACCGGCCACACCGTCTGGGGCGTCAAGTCCGCCGCGATCGGCGTGGCGACCGGCAGCGTGCTGATGGCGGCGGTGCTGGTCGGTCCGTTCCTGAAGAAGCTCCGCGGGGCCAAGCGCCGCAAGTCCCGCCGGGGGACGGCCGGGCTGGTGCTGATCCCGCTGGCGATGCTGCCGGTGGCGGGCTTCACCCTGACCCGGCAGTCCCAGGTGTTCATCGAGCGGCACCTCGGTTCGGGCCTGCCCCCGGGCACCATCTCGCACCTGAACTACGCCGCCAAGGTCTCCCAACTCGCCATGACGGCGGCCATCCTGATCTGCACCGTGACCTTCCCGGTGGTGGCCCGCGCGCTGGCCGCCGGTGATCTGGGGGCGGCCCGGGACCGGGTGGAGAAGGACATCGGCCAGGCCACCGCGCTGGTCCTGATGGGCACCGCGTTCATGATGGCCTGCGCCCCGTCCGTGGTGGCGCTGCTGTTCGAGCGCGGAGCCTTCACCGCCCACGACACCGCCGCCACCGCCGCGGTGATCCGGGTCTACAGCTTCGGCCTGCCGGCCCAGGCCCTGATCGGGGTGATGGTCCGTCCGTACTTCTCGGTCCGCCCGGTGGTCCGCCGGGCCGACGAGGACCCGGCCAGCTTCCGGGTCACCCGGCTGGACTGGTACCCGGTCGGTGCGATGGCGCTCGGCCTGGTGGTCACGGTGGCGGTCGGTCTGGCCGCCACCCCCCGGTACGGAGGCCTCGGCCTGGCGGCCGGGAACGCCGCCGGGATCACCACCACCGCGGCGCTGCTGATGCGCGGCCTGCTGCTGCGCGGGATCGCGCTGCGGGTGCCGAAGGTGATCAGCGGTCAGGCCCGGCTGCTGGCGGCCGCCTTGGGCGCCGCCGTCCTCGGCTGGCTGATCGACGGCCTGGTCCGGGACCCGCTGCTGGCCACCCTGCTGGGCGGTCTGACCGTCCTCACCGTCTTCGCCGCCCTCGCCGCCGCCCTCGGCGCCCCCGAGGTGCGCGCCCCCCTCCTGGCCGCCACCAAGGCCCTCCAACCTTCGCCCGCAGAAGGGAAGCCCCATGGACGTTGACTCAGCCCAGCACCTGCGCCTGCCGGCGCAGGCCCGCTCCGGCAGGCCGAAACCCCCGGCCGGCCTGGGCCGGACCGCACCGTGGATCCTGATGTACCACTCGGTGGCCGACGAGGAGGAGGACCCGTACCTCCTCACCGTCAGCCCCAGCCGGTTCGCCGCCCAGATGGAGTGGCTGCACCGCACCAACCGACGCGGCGTCAGCGTCCGCGAACTGCTCAGGGCCCGCGCGGCGGGCCGGGCCGACCGGCTGGTCGGCCTGACCTTCGACGACGGCTACGCCGACTTCGCCCGGCACGCCGTCCCGGTGTTGCACCAGTACGGCTTCACCGCCACCGCCTACGTGGTGCCCGATCTGCTCGGCACCGAGAACGGCTGGGACATCGAGGGCCCGCGCAAGCAGCTGCTCACCGTCGACCAGGTGACCGATCTCGCCCGGGCCGGCTGGGAGATCGGCTCCCACGGCCTCGGCCACCGCGCCCTGCCCGGTCTCTCCGCCGAGGCGCTGGCCGTCCAGACCAGGGAGAGCCGGCGGGCCGTCGAGGAGCTGATCGGCGGCCCCGTCACCGGCTTCTGCTACCCGTACGGCGCGGTGGACCTGGCGGCCACCCTGGCGGTCCGGGACGCCGGCTACGACTACGCCTGCGCCATCGCGCACGGCGGGCTCACCGGCCGCTTCGCCCTGCCCCGGAGCTACGTCGGCGACCGGGACGGCGCATGGCGGCTGCGGGCCAAGCGCGGCCGCCACCGGTTCCGCGACGTGGTCACCGGCCTGCGCCGCAGCCCCCGGAGGTCGGTCCGGTGAGGGTCCTGCACGTGATCACCGGCCTGGCCTCCGGCGGGGCCGAGCGCCAGCTCGAACTGATGGTCCGCCACCTCCCGCCGCGGTACGAGTGCGAGGTGGCCACCCTGACCAACCCCGGCAGCGTGGCCGAGGCCCTGCGCGCCGACGGCGTCACCGTGCACGACCTGCGGATGCGCGGCAACCGCGACCTCGGCGTGCTGCCCCGCCTCACCGGCCTGATCCGGCACGGCCGGTACGACCTGGTGCACACCCACCTGTACCGGGCCATGCTCTACGGCCGCCTCGCCGCCCGGCTGGCCGGGGTCCGCCCCGTGCTGGCCACCGAGCACTCGCTGCACGCCACCGTGATCGAGGGCCGCCCCGTCACCCGGGGTGTCAAGTCCCTCTACCTGGCCGCCGAGCGGCTCGGCACCACCACCGTCGCGGTCTCCCGGCAGGTCGCCGCCACCCTCGCCGACTGGGGGGTCCCCGAGCACCGGGTGGCCCTGCTGCCCAACGGCATCGACGCCGCCCGGTACGCCCTGCCCACCGCCTCCCGCCTCGCCCTGCGGCAGAACCTCCGGGCCGAGCTCGGCCTGCCGCAGACCGCCTGGGTGATCGGCGCGGTCGGGCGGCTGGTGCCCGGCAAGCGGTTCGACCTGCTGGTCACCGTGCTCGCCGAGCTCACCCGGCTGGCCTCCGAGTACCCCGCGCTGCGGGAGCCCTGGCTGCTCCTGGTCGGCGCCGGCCCCGAGCGGGACGCCCTGCTGCGGCAGGCCGCCGATCTCGGCGTCCGGCACCGGATCGTGCTCACCGGCGAACGCGGCGACGTGCCCGAACTCCTCACGACCGTCGACGCGTTGGCCGCCCCCTCGGCCGAGGAGACCTTCGGCCTCACCGTCCTCGAGGGCCTGGCCGCCGGGCTCCCCGTCCGCCACAGCGCCTGCCCCGCCCTCGACGACCTCCCGCCGACCGCCGCCCCCGAGGCGGCCCGCCTCCCGCAGACCGCCGCCGCGTACACCACGGCCCTGTGCGAACTCTGGTCCCGCCGCAGCGCCCCCCTCCCGATCCCGGACGCGGTCCGCCACTACGACATCGCCTCGATCGCGGAGCGGCTGGGGACGGTCTACGACCAAGTGACGCGCGCCCAGGGGCGCGAGGAACTGCGCGATTCGGAAGGCGGACCAGCGTTCAGCCGGGCTCGGTGAGCCAGTTGCACGCGCTGCCCTGACGCCGCGCGCAGTTCCTCGCGCCCCCGGCATCACCCATCTTCAAGGAGTCCTACATGTCCGTTCTGAGCCGAGCCCGCCGTTGGTGGCCGATCGCCGTCGCGGTGCCGCTGGGCGCCGTCGCGGGGGCCGGCTACGCCGTGGTCTCGCACCCGAGCTACGCCGCCAACTCCTACGTCGTGGTGGTGCCGCAGGGGCCGGGGGAGAGCGCCACCGCCGTCAACTTCGCGCAGGCGTACGGCCGGCTGGCCGGCCAGCCGCAGGTGCTGGTGGGGGCGGTCGCGGAGACCGGCCGCTCCGTCACCGAGCTGGAGCAGCAGGTCCGCGGCACCACCTCGCCCGACGCCCCGGTGATCGAGATCACCGGCACGGGCCGCCGCGCGGCCGACGCCGCCCGGGCCGCCGACGCGGTCGCCAAGTCGCTGATCGCCTTCGCCAACACCAGCAGCAAGGAGACCGGCGTCCGGCTGGTGCCGCTGGCCACGGCCGCCGAGCCGGACCGCCCGGCCACCCCCTCCGCCGCGCTGGACACCGCGGTCGGCACGGCCGGCGGCCTGCTGCTCGGCGCCCTGGTGATGATGACCCGCCGCCCCCGCCCCACCACCGAGGAGCCGGCCCCGGCCCCGGCTCCGGCCGAACCGGTCACCCCCGAGGACTCCGAGCGCACCGTCGCCCTCTCCCTCGACGTGCCCAAGCGCCGGGCCGAGGACGGCGAGAAGAAGGCCGCCGACAAGGAGCCGCAGCAGGCGGGGAGCCGGCGATGACCACCGAGATCTCCGGCATCAGCCTCCCCAGCCAGACCGGATCGGGCGCCCCCCGGTGGAGTGCCGAGATCCGCCGCGAGGACGACGCCCTCGAGCAACTGGCCGACGAGTGGGACGGGTTGGCCGCCCGCTGTGCCACCGCGACCCCGTTCCAGGCCGCCTGCTGGCTGGCCTCCTGGTGGCGCCAGTACGGCACCCCGGGGGGCCTGGTCCTGATCCTGGTCCGCCGGGACGAGCGGCTGGTCGGGGCGGCGGCGCTGCAACGCCGGGGCCCGTTCGGGGGGTTGACCAACCTCGGGGCGGGGCTGGTGGACTTCACCGACGTCCTGCTGGACGACTCCTGCGCCGACCGGGCCGCCGCCGAACTGGCCGCCGCCCTCCCGCTGCACCGCCCGTGGCACTCCCTGGAGCTGCGCGAGGTGCACCCGGAGGCCGCCGTCCAGCAGGTGTACCGGCACTGGCGCGGCCGCGGGCACCGCTTCGAGGACTCGCTCTGCCAGTACCTGCCGGCGGTGCCGATGGACGAGCTGCTCAAGCGGCTCCCCGGCAAGACCGCGCAGCGCAGCCGGGTGAAGCTGCGCAAGAACGCCGAGGTCGGCGTCCAGGTGCTCACCACCGCCGCCGAGGAGGTCCCGGAGGTGGTGCGGGAGCTGCTGCGGCTGCACTTCGAGCAGTGGCAGGAGCGCGGGATCACCCCCGAGCACCGCACCGAGCGCTTCGCCGCCCACCTCACCGACTCGACCCGGGGGCTGGTGGCCTCGGGCCGGGCCGCGCTCCACCGCTTCGTGCTGGACGGGGAGTTGGTGGCGGTCAACCTGGTGCTGCTCTGCCCGTCCTTCGGCGGCCTCTACATGTACGGGGCCACCCCGGTGCTGCGCGAGCGGGTGGACATCGCCGGGCTGCTGTTCGGGGCCGCGCTGGACGAGGTGCGGGCGGCGGACATCCCGGTGCTCAGCCTGCTGCGCGGCCAGGAGCCGTACAAGCAGCGGTGGCGCCCGGACCAGCGGTCCAACCAACGGCTGGTGCTGGGGCCGGGGAGGCTGGCGCCCTGGGCGGCGGCCCGGGCCGTCCGGGTCCGGGTCCGGCTGGCGCTGGTGCACCAGCTGCGGACCCGGATGCCGGGGCTGAAGCGGGCGCTACTGGCCCGGATGCGCGGCTGACGGGGCGGTGGCGCCCTTGGAGCCGGTCATCAGGTCGCGGTAGACGCGGCTGGAGCGCGGGTTCCGGTCGCACTGCCAGAAGCCGTGCGGGCAGTAGTCGGTGACGGTCTGGTAGGCGGTGTCGTGGGTGCGGATCCAGTCCACCATCCGCCGGACGAACTCGGGGTTGTCGCCGTTGCGGAACAGCCCCCACTCCGGGTACGACACCGGCTTGCCGCGCTTGGCGGCGAACTCCACCTGGTCCTGTAGGCCGTAGGGCTCGGAGACGTACTCGTCGAAGGTGGCGCCGGCCGGCTGGTCGTAGCTGTCCATGCCGATGATGTCGACCACGTCGTCGCCGGGGTAGCACCTGGTCCAGGGGATCGCGTCCAGCCCCCGGGTCGGGTTGAAGTCGAACTGGAAGTGCTGCCCCGGCACCGAGCGCATCACCGTCACGATCCGCCGCCAGTACGCCTTCCAGGCGGTCGGGTCGGGCTTGCAGCGGCTGGTGTAGGTGATGCCGTTCATCTCCCAGCCCAGGGTGATGACGGTGTCGTGGCCGCCGAGCGCGACCAGCTTGCGGGCCAGCTTGAGGAAGTGCTGGTCGAACTCGCCCTTGTTGGCCCGGGCCAGCAGCCGGGCCACCTCGGGGTCGGGGGTGTTGTTCTCGTTCGGCACCAGCATCGGCACGCCGAGCACCAACTTGCGCTGCGGGTCGGCCAGTTTCCACTGCGACCAGAGGCCGAGCACCACCGTCTCGCCCTCGACGTCGTTCCAGCCGTTCCCCGCCAGGTAGGTGTGGCCGACCTGCATGTTGGCGCCCTTGAGCCAGGTGGCCATCCGGGCGATGTTGGGGATGTAGTTGTCCCAGGAGCCGACGAAGGCGCCGAACGGCGGTTCGTGCCTGGCCCGCTGGACGTTCGGACGGGGCGCCGCGCCGCGCGGCTCGATGGCGTCCGAGGAGAGCCACGTGTGCCGCTCGGTCTGGCTCAGCGGGGTGCCGGCGGGGACGCTCGCGGTGGTCACCAGCAGCAGCGCGGCGGCGGCCAGCGTGAGGCGGCCGATTCGCATGGGTCTTCTCCTCGGGGGACGTGCCGACGGGCCCGGGCAGGCCCGCACGCACGACGGTAATCCCACAGACCGTCAGAAAAGCCTCATGTCACTCGATAGTGGTAGGTCGCGGGCGGTCCGTCCGGACGGATCAGCCGAAGGTGTTGCACTTGGCCATGTCCCCGGTCCGGTACCCGGTGGTGAACCACTGCTGGCGCTGGGCCGAGGAGCCGTGGGTCCAGGTCTCCGGATTGACCCGGCCGCGGGCCTGCTGCTGGATCCGGTCGTCCCCGACGGCGGCCGCCGCGTCCAGGCCGGCCGCGATGTCGGCCTCGGTGAGCGAGGTGATCAGGGGGCGCCCGGTGGTGGCCAACGGCGTGCGGGTCGCGTTGTACGCCCACACTCCGGCGTAGCAGTCCGCCTGCAGCTCCAGCTTCACCGAGCCGCTGTCCGCGCCCTGCCGGTCGTTGCCGACCTTCTTCATCTGCCCGGTCAGGTTCTGGATGTGGTGCCCGTACTCGTGCGCCACCACGTAGGCCTCGGCGAACGGGCCGCCCTTGGCGCCGAAGCGCGTGCTCAGCTCGTTGAAGAAGCCGAGGTCGAAGTAGGCCTTGCGGTCGCCCGGGCAGTAGAACGGGCCGACCGCGGAGCTCGCCGCCCCGCAGGCGGTGTTCACCTGGTTGGTGAAGAGCACGGTCTGGGCGGGGGAGTAGGCCCCGGCCCGCCGGGTGAACTCCTGGCGCCAGAAGTCCTGCACGCTGTTCACCACGGCGACGATCCGGCAGTCCTGCCGCCTGTTGGCGTCCGCGCCGGTCTTGCAGGTGTCGTCCACCTGGTTGGCCGTGGTGGCCCCGCCGGAGGTGCCCGTCGAGCCGTCGGTGAGCCCGACGCTGCCCGGATCGATCCCCAGCAGCAGGGCCAGGACCAGCCCGATCAGGCCGACCGCCCCGCCGCCCACCGCGATCTTCCCGCCGCCCGACATCCCGCGCCGGTCCTGGACCTGAGAGGTGTCCAGATCCGCCTGGTCGTCAAACTGCATCGAGTACCACCTCTGTAACAGTCCGTCGGGTGACCGCAGTCGCACCCTAGCCCCGGGCGAGGGCGCCCGCCCGCCGAGAATCCCAGGTCCGGAGGGTGCCGGGCGGACCTCGGAGAACCCGTCAGTCTTCCGGGTGGACGGCCGAGCCTGGCTGACGGACCCGGCCCGGCCCGGGTACGCTCCGCCCGTGTCCTGGAAGCTGCCTGCCCCCGTCCGACGATCCGTGCTGCCCGCCGTCGCCGTCCTCGTGGTGCTCGGCGCGGGCGCCGCGGCACACGCCAACAAGCCCGTCCCGTTCGGCGACGTCCTGGTCAAGCCGGGCGCCGTGGACGCCAGCCCCGTGGGCGCCCAGCCCCGCGACTCCGGCGCCCTGGAGCTCAAGGTCGGCCCCGGCCTGGAGGCCTACGACCGGCTGACCGCCGAGCACCTCTGGTCCTACCGCCGCGAGGGCGCGACCGCCCTGCACCTGTCGATGGTCGGCGAGAACGCCGTGGTGGTCTGGGACGACGGCATGGTCACCTCCGTCCGGCCCAGTGACCACGAGGTCCGCTGGCACCGGGCCGTCCCCGGCCTGGACGAGTGGCTGGCCGGCAGCGACCTCAAGGAGACCGGCAGCCGCACCGAGGCCGAGAAGCTGGCCACCGCCGTCCGCCGCGCCGCCGCCGCGCTCCAGCCGGTGAACGACCCGGACGGCGGCTGGGTCGCCGTGGTGACGCCGGCACTGACCATGGGCTTCCGCGACAGCGACGGCGACCTGCGGTTCAACTCCCGTCCGCTGTCCGGCTGTTCGTACGACCCGCTGCGGGCCGTGCACACCGACTACGCGGTCCTGGTACCGCGCTCCTGCACCGGCAGCACCAGCGCGGGCGGTCAGCTGCCCGGCGGCGTGACCGGCTTCAAGCTCAACGGCCGGGGCTTCCAGCTCGGCGTCGGCCCCAACGTGCAGCTGCGCCGCCTGGACGAGCAGCGCGTCTCGCTGGAGGACGGCCCGGTCCTCGGCACCCGCGTCTACGACACCCGCCTCACCACCCCCGAATCCGCCTGCACCACCGACTTCGCCGCCCTCCACCCCCGCCCGGGCTGCCCCACCGGCTGACCCCGTTGGCCCCGAAGGGGCCATGGGGGGCGCGAGGAACTGCGCGAATCGGAAGGCGGACCAGGGCCAGATCGGGGCAGGCGAGCCAGTTGCACGCGCTGCCGTCGTTGCCGCGCATGGTCGGGCTCCACTCGGCCAGCTGCTGGGCGATCACCTCGTCCAGC